>NZ_KB891104.1 GCF_000373365.1 Parafrankia discariae | reverse complement strand
TGAGGTCGCGGGTGCTGCCGAGGAGGCCGTCGAGGGTGAGGACGCGGCGGAGGTGGTGGTGGAAGTCGTGTTCGGCGGTGAAGCCGATGCCGGCGAGGACTTGTTGGCAGTGGCGGGCGGTGTCGAGGGCGGCTTTGCCGGCGGCGGCTTTGGCGAGTAGGGCGGTGAGGGTGATGTCGCTGGTGGTGGCTGTCGTGCTGGTGGCGGTGGTGGTGGCGGTGTGGAGGGTGGCTTCGGCGCCGTCGAGGGCGACGAGGGTTTCGGCGAGGCGGTGGCGGACGGCCTGGAAGGAGGCGATGGGCCGGCCGAACTGGGTGCGGGCGAGGGCGTGTTCGCGGGTGAGGGTGAGCATGGTGCGTCCGGTGCCCAGGAGCCACCAGCCCAGGGCGCGTTGTCCGGCGGCGAGGGGGAGGGTGGGGTCGCCGGGGCTGGTGGTGGCGTGCAGTGGGAGGGCGGGGTCGATCACGCTGGTGGGCTGGGTCGTGTCGGGGTGGGTGCGTTCCCAGGTGAGCCAGGTGCCGCCGGTGTAGGGCAGGGGGAGGGTGCCGCCGAGGGGTTGTCCGGTGGCGTGGAGGAGGACGTCGTTGAGGATGGGGGCGTGGGTGCCGGTTTCGCCGAGGAGGGTGAAGACGACGGGGATGGCGGTGTCGGGTTCCTCGGTGAGGAGTTCGGGCCAGCCGAGGTCGGTGAGGGTGGTGTCGAGGGCGGTGCCGGTGGTGCCGGTCATGGCTTTGCGGAAGGTTTCGGTGAGGAGTTCGCGTTCGGCGGCGTCCATGGTTATTCCTTGCCGAGGTCGAGGAGTCGGCGGGCGATGATGTTCCGCTGGATCTCGGCGGTTCCGCCGTAGATGGTGGCGGCGCGGGAGTAGAGGTATTCGGAGCGCCAGCGGGTGTCGGTGAGTTCGAGGGTGCCGGGGAGCAGGTCGCGGGCGGTGTCGTAGAGGCGTTGCTCGGCGGTGGCGAGCAGCACCTTGTCGACCGACGTCTCCGGNCCNANNNGNNNGCCTTCACCGAGGCGGCGCTGGGTGGCGTGGGAGCGGCAGCGGATGGTGTGCAGCGCCAGGTAGGCCGCTCCCAGATCCGCGTCGGCCTGATCACCCGGCACGGTCGTCTCGGTCACCAGCCGGTCCAGCCGGGTGAACAGGTGCGCGACCCGGTGCCAGAAGCAGGTGGAACGCTCGTGGGGGAGCAGGTCCATCGCCATCTGCCAGCCGTCGCCGGGCTTGCCGAGCATGCGGTCGCCGGGGACGACGACGTCGTCGAAGAACACCTCGGCGAACTCNTCGANNCCGTGCATNNTNNNCAGCGGACGGACGGTGATGCCGGGGGTGTCCATGTCGACGAAGAACGCCGTGATCCCGCCGTGCCCCGGGGCGGTGCGGGTGAGCAGCACGCAGCGCTGGGAGTACTGGGCCAGGCTCGTCCAGACCTTCTGCCCGTTGACCACCCAGTCGTCCCCACGGGGCTCCGCCCGGGTCGACAGCGACGCCAGGTCACTGCCCGACCCCGGCTCGGAGAACCCCTGGCACCANNNCTCGGCGCCGGACAGCAGCAGCGGCACCATCTCGGCCGCCAGCGCCGGCGGCGCGTACGAGATCATGGTCGGCGCCAGAACCTCGATCATCGAGTAGATGCCGGGCTCGGCGAGGTCCCGGGAGGCGACCTCCTCGCCGAGGACGGCCCGCAGCACCGCCGGGCCGCCGAGGCCACCGACCTCGACGGGCCAGCCGTGACGCATCCAGCCCNCGTCGTACAGGGCGCGGCGCACCCGCGCGAGCTGGGCCACCTGCCCGTCGAGGGAGTGGTCGGGGCCCGGGGTCAGGTCGTTCTCGGCCAGCCAGGCCTGTACGTCCGACCGGAAGTCCGCGATGTTCACGGGGCCGGTTCGTAGGCGTGCGGCCGGCCCGAGTCGTGCGCCCCGCTGCGGCGGATGAAGGTCATCTTGCGGGTGCGCAGCCGCCAGCCGTCCGGAGTGCGGCGGTAGGTGTCCGAGTAGTACCCGATCCGCATGTCGTGCTTCGAGTGCTCGATGAAGCACAGCGGCTGGGTTCCGGTCGCCTCGTCGCCGTCGATCTCGACGAGCGCCGTCCCGGTCAGGAACAGGCCCTTCGGTGCGGCCGCGACCATCTTCGGGAACAGGTCGAGGGTGAACACGTCACCGAAGGCGCTGTAGGTGCCGTCCGGGGTGAACACCGAGAGCAGCCCCTCGACGTCACCCTGGGTGATGGTAACGGCGTATTTCGCCAGCAGCTGCTGGATCGCGACGACGTCGTCAGTGGACAAGGGTCTTGCCGCCCTTCAGCGCGAATCTCACGTTCCGGACCGCGCGCCGTGGGTGTGCGCGGAGAGCCGTCGACACCGACGGCGCGTTCTCAGTCGATCCCGAGGATGCCGGGCTTGTCGACCTCGCCGAGGTCGACAAGCCCGGCATCCTCGATCGTCAGCGTGTCAGACGACGGGCTCGACGATCACGTCCAGGTAGGCCGCGCCGCTGTCGGGGACGCGGGGCTGCTTCCAGACCTCGACCGGGAAGGACACCATGACCAGGGACTGCATCAGGTGCATCAGGGTGCGGGCGTCCTCGGGCAGGTCGTCGATCGGGAACTTGTCGCAGTAGGCGATCGCGTTCTCGAGGAGCGGGAAGGCGACGTCGTAGAACGCCTGCATCTCGTCCATCGTGGACGCGAGGCGGCGGGCGTAGCGCTCGGGCTCGGTGGCCAGGTCCCAGGCCAGGTACGGCTCGAGGGCGGCGAACTCAGACGGCAGCGGCATCGCTGAACTCCTTGACTCGGTCGCCGACGACCTTGTGCAGGTGCCGGAGCAGGATTTCCTGGTCGCACAGGGGGAACTCGGTGACGGTACGGGTACCGATCATCGTCTGGGTGGCCTCGAGGGTGTTGGCGTCCTGGAGCGCGTACTCCTTGAACGTCACCGCCGCCAGTTCCTGGGCGAGGCGCTCGCGGGCGTTCTTCGGCGGGGCGAAGTAGAGGCTCGCCTCGAAGGTGTGCTTGTTCACCGCGGTCGGCCAGTAGTGGTAGGTCAGGTACCAGCCCGGCTTCCAGAACAGCAGGGTGAAGTTGGGGAAGATCTCGAACGAGTCGGTGCCCCAGGACTTGTGCTTCACCGGGTTGATCCCGGTCGGGAGCTTCTCGACCTCAAGGCCGTCGATCTCGGGCGTGTCCCAGGGGCCGAACAGGCCGCTGCGCAGCACGCGCTCGATCGGCTTGACCATCGACGGGTCCTTCGGCGGGGCCATGCCGCCCCAGGAGGACACCATCGAGTGCGGCGCGAACAGCTGGTAGTGCAGCGCCTCGAACCCGTAGCCGATGAGCTTCTCGGCCTCGCCCTTGACGGCCTGCTTCTGGTGCAGGATCGGCGCGTGGTAGAACTCCGCGAACGCGTCGATGAACAGCTTCCAGTTGGCGCCGATCTCGGCCCGGTAGGAGTAGACCTCGGTCAGCTCCGAGTACGGGTAGCCCTCGAGGCCCTTGACCATGTCACCGAGGTACTCGGTGAGGGTCTCCTGCGGGTTCAGGTTGACGAAGATGAAGCCTTCCCAGACGTCACAGGCGACCTCCTTGAGGCCGAACTGCTTCTTGTCCAGGTCGAAGAACTCGCCCTCCTGCTGGACGAAGGTCAGCTCGCCGGTGAGGTCGTAACGCCAGGCGTGGTACTTGCAGATGAACTGCCGGCAGCTGCCGGCGGTCTCCTCGCTCGGGAAGTCGTTCCACACCAGCTTGTTGCCGCGGTGCCGGCACACGTTGTGGAACGCGCGCACCTTGCCGTCCGGGCCCTTGACGATGATCAGGGACGTCCCGGCGGCGGGCAGCTCCTTGGTGAAGTAGCTGCCGGTGCGGGGCAGGCGCTCGACCCGGCCCACGTTCAGCCAGGAGCGCTTGAAGATCGCCTCGCGCTCCTTCTCGTAGAAGGCGGGGTCGATCGAGTCGTTGTAGTCGACGGGCGCGGTGCCGAGCTCGGGATAGCTCTCGGTCCAGCTCCCCGCCGGGGGCTTGCTGAAGTGGGGCACAGGTCTACCTCTCGTTTTCGCGCGCCATGCCAATGGTGGTGCTGGCGATGATGTTGCGCGCGATGGCAGGCGCGCAACAGTCGCCGACAGTGCCGAACGGGTTGTGGCCCAGCCGGACCGTCGCTCGGCCGGGTCCGTCACCCGGCGTCCGTCGAGGTGTTCCAGCAGGTCCGCGGGTGGCCGGACCGGACGCGCCCGGCACCGTCCCGCCCCTCGGCCCGGCTGGCCGGCCGGGTCGGGGTGTCGACGGGGTGGTGTCGCGCATGATCGTCCGGTCTCTCCTCGGCCCTGTGAGAACTACGTTCTCCATGTCGATAATTAGATTTCCATGGAGAAGCCTCTGCGTCAACGTCACTGAGCGCAGTCGTGACGGCGGGTACCCGAGACGGAACGCAGCGGCGTACCTCCCGCCGGCCGGGCAGTTCTCTGGGGCTGAGAAGCCGCCTTCCTCACTCCGAGAGGAGGATGCCACATCTTGCCCCGAATAGCGTGCCGCGAACGGTGTCGCCCGCGACGGTGGGTTTCGGCCCGCACGGCAACGCGCCCGTGTCGCGGCCGCGGGCTGCGGCCGCGACACGGGCGCGGGGGTGCTGGAGGTATGGGGCGGGGTGCTGGAGGTATGGGGGCGCGAGGGTTCAGGAACCCCGGACGTACGGGTAGATCCGGGTGAAGTCGACGCCCGGCTCGGCCGCGGCGAACTCCTCCCACACCGACGAGGTGACCGTGCCCAGCGACGTCGGGCCGGCCAGCTCACGCACCTCCTGGAGGTAGAGGCGCAGGTCCTTCGCCATCAGCGAGTTCGCGAAGCCGGCCGCGTAGCGCCCGGTGAGCACCTGCCGGGGGAACTTCTCGGCGGTGGCGTTGTTCTGCCCGCTCGCCGTGTTCAGCACGTCGAGCATCGTCCCCATGTCGAGGCCGGCCGAGGTGCCGAACGCGACCGCCTCGCTGGTCGCGGCGAGCGCGACGGCGGCCAGGAAGTTGTTGGCCAGTTTGAGGGCCTGGGCCAGGCCGGGCCGGTCACCGACCCGGCGGCGACGGTCGCTCAGCGCGGCCAGCACGGGCTCCACCCGGGCGCAGGCGTCGTCCGTGCCGGCGAACATCACCGTCAGGGTGCGGGCGCGGGCGCCCGTGACCCCGCCGGAGACCGGCGCGTCCACATAGCCGATGCCGCTGGCGGCCAGCAGGTCGGTGATGCGCCGGGCTGCGCCCACCCCGATCGTCGAGGTGTCGACGACGTGGGTGACCCGGCGGTCGGCCGCCTCGGCGAGCCCGCGCGCCACCTTCTCCGAGATCACGCCGTCGGGCAGGCTGAGCACGACCACCTCGGCGTGGCGGGCGACGGCGGCCAGGTCGTCGAGATGGGTGGTTCCCTCCGGGGCGCGCTCGGGGCCCGCCGCGTCGTGGACGACGAGGTCGAGGCCGTACTGCGCGACGTTGGCCGCGAGTGCCCCGCCCATGTTCCCGAGGCCGACGAAGCCGACGCTGGGTGCGGTCATGCCTCGTCGCGTTCCGCGCGGACGGCCTTGATCGCCCGCCGGGCGGAGATCGCGGCCGGCGCGCCGCAGTACGCCGCCACCTGGAACAGCAGCTCGTCGATCTCCGCGTCGCTGACCCCGGTGCGCGACGACGAGCTCGCGTGCAGCCGGAACTCCTCCATCCGGCCCAGCGCCGCGGTCATCGCCATGACCAGCAGGCTGCGGTCCCGGGTGGACAGCACGCCCTCCCTGGTCCAGACGCCCCACGCCATCGACGTGATGTGGTCCTGGAACTGCTGGCTGGTCTCGTCGGTGTCGCCGGTCGCGCGGTCGACGTAGGCGTCGCCCAGCATGGCCCGGCGCATGGCGTAGGCGGCCCGTAGCTGCTCGGTCTGTTCCATGGGTCCTTCCGATCCTTCGGTGGAGCGACGCCCCAGGAGAGCGCTGCCTCGGGAGAACGACGCCTCAGGAGAGCGACAGGCTGACGGTCTTGACCCGGGCGTACTCGTGCAGGGCCTCGATGCCCTTCTCCCGGCCGTAGCCGCTGGCCTTGTAGCCCCCGAACGGCGTCTCGATCGTGAGGGGGCCGCCGTTCACCGCCACCTGGCCGGCCTCGATCCGTTCCGCCAGCCGCAGGCCGCGCGCGACGTCCCCGCTCCAGACACTGCCGACGAGGCCGTACTCGCTGTCGTTCGCAAGCGTCAGGGCCTCGTCCTCATCCTCGAACGGCAGGGTCACCAGCACCGGGCCGAAGATCTCCTCGCGGGCCACCGGCAGGTGCGGGGCCACCCCGGCGTACACGGTGGGCCGGATGAACAGGCCCCGGGCGCCCGGGCCGTCGGTGTAGGCGGCGCCCCCGGTGGCCGGGCGCAGCCCGGACGCCAGCGTCTGCGCGAAGAAGTCCAGGACCTTCCGGTACTGCGCCTCGGTGATGATCGGACCGAAGTCCACCCCCGGGGTGAGTCGCTCCACCGCGGTGACCACCCGGGCGACCAGCTCGTCGTGCGCCGACGCCTCGACGAGCAGCCGGGTCGTCGCCGAGCACACCTGCCCGGAGTTGGTCGCGACGGACGAGACCGCCGCGGCGACCGCCCGGTCCAGGTCGGCGTCCGCGAAGACCACCAGGGGCGACTTGCCGCCGAGCTCGAGGGTCGTCGGCACGAGCCGGTCGGCCGCGATCCGGGCCAGGTGCCGCCCGGTCGCGACCGAGCCGGTGAAGGTGACGCGTCCGACCCGCGGGTCGGCGGCCAGCGGGGTCCCGACCTCGGGCCCGGTGCCGGTCACCACGTTGAACAGGCCGTCCGGGAGCCCGGCCTCGTTCGCCAGCCGGGCGAGGCGGACGGTGGAGACCGACGTCAGCTCGGACGGCTTGACCACCACCGCGTTGCCCGCGGCCAGCGCCGGGGCCAGCGCCCGGCACGCCTGGTTCAGCGGCAGGTTCCACGGGGTGATCGCGGCGACCACCCCGTACGGCTCGAGCCGGGTGTAGGTGTGGCTGCCCCCGCCCAGGTCGATCGTGCGCCCGTGATGAGCGCGCAGAACACCGGCGTAATAGCGGAAATAGGCGGCCGACATGTCGACCTCGAGCCGGAGCTGGGCGACGATCTTGCCGGTGGCCGCCCGCTCCAGCTCCGTCAGCTCGGCCGCGTGCGCGTCGATGGCGTCGGCGACGCGGTGGAGCACCTCACAGCGCTCCGCCCCGGACCGTCGCGCCCACCGCGGCTGGGCCGCCGCGGCGGCGGTGACGGCCCGGTCGACGTCCGCGGGGGAGCCGGCGGCGATCTCGTCGCCGGGTTCACGGGTCGACGGGTCGAGGGTGGGCAGGTAGCCCCCGCCGGCCGGGGCCGCGGCCTTCCCGTCGATCCAGTGGTCGTGACGGACGGACACCTCAGGTCACCTCCAGGACGCCGCGGGTGGGCGCCGGGCGCGACAGGCCCGCCGGGTGCGACAGGTGCGCCGGGCGCGACGGGCGCACCGTCACAGCCCGAGCGACTTCGCGATGATCGTCTTCATGATCTCGCTGGAACCGCCGTAGATCCGCCCGACCCGGGCGTCGGCCCAGGCCCGGGCCACCGGGTACTCGTTGATGTAGCCGTAGCCGCCGAAGAGCTGCAGACAGGCGTCGATCACCCGGCCCTGCATCTCCGTGCAGTAGAGCTTGACCATCGCGGCGTCGGCCGGTGTCGCCTCGCCCGTCACGTGCGCGAGGAGCACCTGGTCCAGCAGCGCCTGGCCCGCCTCGACCTCGGTCGCGCACCCGGCCAGCACGAACTTGGTGTTCTGGAAGGTGTTGAGGGTCTTGCCGAACACCTTGCGGCCGTTGACGTAGGCGACGGTCTGCTCGACGATCGACGCGGCCGCGCCCTGGGCGTTGATCGCGATCGAGAGTCGCTCCTGCACGAGGTGCGAGGTCAGGTAGGTGAAACCCTGGCCCTCCTCACCCAGCAAGTTCGCCACCGGCACACGGACGTCGTCGAAGAAGATCTCGACCGCCTCCTGGATGTGCAGCCCGATCTTGTGCAGCGGCGCCCCCCGGCTGACGCCGGGGAGATCGCCGGGGATCACCAGCAGCGACAGCCCCGCGTGGCGCTGGGTCGGGTCCGTCTTCACCGCGGTCAGGAAGACATCGGCGTTCAGGCCACCGGTGATGAAGGTCTTGGACCCGTTGACGACGTAGTGGTCGCCGTCGAGGCGCGCGGTGGTGGTGAAGCCGGCCAGGTCCGATCCCGCGCCCGGCTCGGTCAGCGCCAGCGCGGCGACCAGCTCGCCGCTGGCCAGGCCCGGCAGCCAGCGCGCCTTCTGCTCCTCGTTGCCGTGGTCCACGAAGTAGGGGACGGAGATGTCCGCGTGGATGCGCAGCGGGCCCAGCGCGTAGCCGGCCCGGGCGGCCTCCTCGGTGACGACGGCGTTGAACAGGAAGTCCGCCCCGCCGCCGCCGTACTCCTCCGGGATGCCCAGACCGAGGATTCCGACGTCCCCCGCCTTGTTGTAGAAGTCGCGCGGCGGCAGCCCCGCCTCCTCCCACTCGCGGTAGTGCGCCCCGATCTCCTTTTCGAAGAAGGTGCGGACGGCTGCCCGAAAAGCTTCGTGCTCGGGACCGTAGACCGTGCGTCGCATCCGGTCGCCCTCTCCGGCCGAGGCGGGGTGTCCCGCCGACGTCGTCGTCTGAGTGACGGGTCCCGCCCGTGACGGGCCCGCCGGGTCTCGCATGCTGGTCGGATATCGCGTGCTGGTCGGATGTCGGTTCCGTGCGCCAGCCGGCGACCGCTCCGTGCGCCGGCCACCGGCCCGCCCGGACCGGCCGGCGGGCATCAGGGTGCCCCGCCAGGCGCCGCCGACCGTGGGAATGCCATCGATCCCACGGGCTCCGGTCGCCTTCAGGTCATCTCGGACGCGTCGCGCCACCGGATCGCCTCGCTGGCGGTCACCAGGAACGGATCACCGCGAACCGCATCGCCTGAAACTGGGTCGCCTGAAACTGGGGTGGTCCCGGGAGTTCGCGCGCGGCCACACGCGGCGCGAGACCAGGGATTAACGTACCTTCGCTGCCTGGACGCAGTCCAGTGCGCGCCGCCACCCGGCCCACCTCGTGGCCGGGAAGATCTTCCGGACCCGTTCGGGTGAGCTCGGCCTCGGCCCAGTGAGTCTCTGCTAACGTGAACCGTCGGCCGTTGTGATCAGTTGCGGGCACGTGAACCGTCGTGTGCCGGGTGGCGTGCACGCCGTCTCCCTGACCGGGCTCGCGGGTGTCGTGGCGCATCCGACACCGCGGGTTCCGTCGTCAGCCCCACCGGCGCGGCCGGTGGCCGCCCGGCTCGCGGGCGGTCGCGGCGGGGTGGTCGCGCTGGTCGGGCACCGTCACCGGTCAAGCGCTGGCACTGATCGAACGTGGTCACCGAGTGAACACAATGACCTGTGGTTACCTGCGGGACGGGTGAGACCGTCGCCGGTGCGGGAGTGAGGGGTGGACAGGTTGGACAAGGTGGTTCCGAGCGCGGAGCTCGCCGTGGCGGACATCCCCGACGGGGCCTCGCTGGCGGTGGGTGGATTCGGGCTCTGTGGCATCCCGAGTGGCCTCATCCGCGCGTTGCTCGCCGCCGGCCCCAAGGACCTCGAGACGGTCAGCAACAACTGCGGCGTGGACGACTGGGGGCTCGGCCTGCTGCTGCGGGCCGGCCGGATCCGGCGCACCACCGGCTCCTACGTCGGGGAGAACAAGGAGTTCGAGCGCCAGTTCCTCTCCGGTGAGCTCGAGGTCGAGCTCGTCCCACAGGGCACCCTGGCCGAGCGGCTGCGGGCCGGCGGCGCCGGCATCCCGGCCTTCTACACCCCCGCGGGTGTCGGGACCCAGGTGGCCGAGGGTGGCCTGCCGTGGCTGTACGACGGCTCCGGCGGCATCGCGCTCGCCTCACCGCCGAAGGAGACCCGGACCTTCGACGGCCGGACCTACGTCCTCGAACGCGGCATCGTCTGCGACTTCGCCCTGGTCCACGCCTGGAAGGGCGATCGGCACGGCAACCTGGTCTACCGGGCCAGCGCCGCCAACTTCAACCCGCTGTGCGCGACGGCCGGCCGGGTCACCATCGCCGAGGTCGAGGAACTGGTCGAGCCCGGGGAGCTCGATCCGGCCCAGGTGCACACCCCGGGGATCTTCGTCCAGCGGGTCGTGCACGCGCCGGACACGGAGAAGCGGATCGAGAAGCGGACGGTGAGCTGAGATGGCCCTGACTCGAACCGAGCTCGCGGCCCGGGTCGCCCGTGAGCTCGAGAGCGGACAGTACGTGAACCTCGGCATCGGCCTGCCGACCCTGGTTCCGAACTACCTGCCCGACGGCGTGACCGTGGTGCTGCACAGCGAGAACGGCATCCTCGGTGTCGGCCCGTACCCGGCCGACGCCGCCGTCGACCCGGACCTGATCAACGCCGGCAAGGAGACCGTCACCGTCCTGCCCGGTGCGGCGTTCTTCGACTCGGCAGCCTCCTTCGGGATGATCCGCGGCGGCCACGTCGACGTCGCGGTCCTCGGGGCGATGCAGGTCTCCCGGGTCGGCGACCTGGCGAACTGGATGATCCCCGGCAAGATGGTCAAGGGCATGGGCGGCGCGATGGACCTCGTGCACGGCGCCCGGCACGTGATCGTGATGATGGAGCACGTCGCCCGCGACGGCAGCCACAAGATCCTCGACGAGTGCACGCTCCCGCTGACCGGCCGGGCCTGCGCGCAGCGGATCATCACCGATCTCGCGGTCATCGACGTCGTCCCCGGCGGCGGCCTGGCGCTGCGCGAGACCGCGCCCGGCGTGACCGTCGACGACGTCCGCGCCGCCACCGGTACTGAGCTCACCGTGGACCTGGTCACCGCCTGACAGCCCGGTCAGACGTGGCCCGGTGGGCGAGGCCCTGCCGGGCCCGGCGCGGTCAGGCCAGGCCCAGTGACCGGACGACGTCCAGCATCTCGGCGCGGTAGAGCTTGTCCGGGTGGCGGGTCTGGGCCAGGAGATGGCCGTGCACCTCGAGAGCGACGAGCCCGTGCATCCGTCCCCAGAGGCGCAGCGCAAGCGCGACGGCGCCGGGCGGCAGGTCGGGGAACGCCTCGCGGACGCCGGCCGCGAGGGCCGGCGGGAAGTCCGACCAGTCGTCGTCGTCGCCGGTCGGCGGCGGCGCGTCCGCGTGCCGCCAGGCATCCGCGACGAATCCGACGAGGCCCGTGCAGGCACGGTGCTCGGCCTGCGGGGCCGCGCCGCCCGGCGGCGGCTGGTAGCCGGGGACCGGATCTCCGTAGATGAGGCGGAACCCCTCGGGGTTGGCGAGTGACCAGTCCCGGAACGCCTCGGCCCAGGCGAGCAGCCGCCCGGCCCGATCCGCGGTGGGGCGCGCGTCCCGGGCGGCCTCGACCGTTTCGACCAGTGACGTGTAGACGTCCTCGATCAGCGCGCTGAGCAGGTCGTCCCGCGTCGGGAAGTAGCTGTAGAGCGCGCCGGCGGTCATGCCCATCTCGCGGGCGATCGCGCGCAGTGAGATGGCGCCGGGGCCGCCTTCGCTCATAAGCCTCAACGCGATCGTCTTGATCTCCTGCGTCGCCTGCGTGCGCAGGCGTTCCCGCCTGCTCGTGGTCGGCCCGGACGTCGTGCTCATCCCGGCACTCTACGGCGCGCCCGGAGTATGCTCCCTCCGGACTACACGGCGTTTAAAATTTAAACGCCGTGTTGGTGAGTGCATCCGTGCGGACCAGGGAGCAGACGTGGACATCGGAGTGTTCGGCGCCACAGGTGTCATCGGCCGGCGAGTGGTGGCGGAGGGGTCCCGCCGGGGGCATCGCGTGACCGCTTTCACCCGGTCGGCGTCCCGGGTCCCGGCTGATCCCGGCCCGGTCCGGTGGTCCGTCACCCAGATGCTGGACGTAGCGGACGTCGCGCGAGCAGTCAGCGGGCTGGACGTGATCGTCAACGCGATCAACGCCGGCGACGACATCCCCGGGGCCATCGCGAACGCCGACGTATTGCCGGCGGCCACCCGGGTTCTGCTCACGGCGCTGGAGTCGCACCCGGCGACGAGGCTGATCGTGATCGGCGGTGCCGGGAGCCTGGAGGTCCGTCCCGGGCTCCAGGTGGTCGACGTCGCGGGCTTCGCGGAGCGGCTGCCCGAGACGCTCGGCGTCCCGACGGAGTACGTGAACGTCGTGCTGGCGCACCGGGAGGTACTGCACCTGTGCCGCCTGTCCGACCGGAGCTGGACCTACCTGAGCCCGTCGGCGGGGCTGATCACCCCAGGCGCGCGTACCGGCCGGTTCCGGGTCGGCGGCAACCAGCTGCTGGTCACCGCGGACGGCATCAGCGACATCTCCGCCGAGGACCTCGCGATGGCCGTTGTCGACGAGGTGGAGCTCCCTCGGCACGTCCAGCGGCGTTTCACGGTCGGCTACTGACGACGCGGCCCAGCTCGAGCCCGGCCCGACCAGGCGGGTCGGGCCGCGTGAGGGGGTCGGGAGACGTCGGACTCCACGACGGGGCGGCGGGTGCCAGAACGAGCTGGCGGTCGGCGTGCGGTGAGGCCGCCGGCTCCCGGCGGTTCCAGGTGTGGAACGCCAGCCACCAGGTTCCGTCCGACGCCTGGAACGGTTCGGCGCCGCCGGGGCCGACGCCGGCGGTGCCGGTGCGCAGCAGGGGCTCCGGCCGCGGCGTGCAGGGGCCGAGCGGCCCGGCGCACGTCGCCGTGCCCGTCGCGTAGCCGGCGCTGTGCCAGTCCCCGGCGGAGTAGAGCAGGTCGTAGCGGCCACCGCTCGCCAGCATCGCCGGGCCCTCGACGACGCCGTGCTCCCATTCGAGGGTCGGCATGAGCAGCCGGGCCGGCTCACCGAGCAGGGCGCGCCCGTCGGGGGAGAGGCGCTGCGCCCAGATCGCCGGGGTGGTGCCGGGCAGGACGCCCTCGCTCTTCCAGGTGAGGTAGCGGTCGGCGCCCACGGTGTACGGGCTCGGGTCGATGCTGCCGCCCTCGGACTCCTGGCAGATCAGCGGCGCGGCCGAGGTATCGGCGAACGGGCCGGTCGGGCTGGCCGCGTGGGCCGTCGAGACACACTGGTGCCCGGTGGCGGCGACCCGGGTGGCGTAGTAGAGCACATACCCGTCGTCGACCCTGGTGACCGCGGGCGCCCAGGTGGTGAAGCCGGTGTCCTGTGCCCAGCCGGGCAGCCGCGGCAGCGCGTCGCCGGCCCGCGTCCAGGTTCGCAGCTCCGGGTCGGTGCTGACGAGCACGGGGATGTTGGCGCCGTCCGCGTTGGTCCCGTAGGCGTAGCCGGTGGTGCCGGCGGCGAGCACGTAGGGGTCGGCGAGGTTCGATCCCCGGACGGCGACCACGCCGCGTTCGTCCGCCGGCGAGCCGGGCGATGAGCCGTCCGGGGGAGCGCTACCGGAACCGCCCGGCGTGCCGCTCGCGCCACTCGTGCCGGTGCTCGGGACCGAGGCGGCGGACGGTGCCTGGGCGGAACCGCCCCGCGCGGCGATCAGTGTGGTGACCAGCACGGCGACGACCGTTCCGACGGCGATCAGGGCGCCGGCGGCCACGGCGGCCCGTCGCGGCGTTCGGTCGCGCCGCCGCGTCGGCGGATCTGCCGGGGGGAGCGCCGGAGGCGGCGGGTGGGGCGCTGTGCCGGGACGAGGTTCGGCCGAAGTCGGCACGGCGGGCATCCTCCTGAGAACGGCGGGGGCGAAGCGGCACAGGACGGCGGGAGGGCGGAGAAACGAGCTGCGCGATGGCGGAGTGGCCGGGTTGCGGAGTGGCTGGGGGCGGAGCGGCCGGATGGCGGGCTGGTCCGGCGTCGTCCGCAGTCTTGATGCCGTTGATGTGGGCCTCATGTGAGCCCGGCCAAACGTTCTGATCCGGCGTCGGCGCCAGCGGTGCTTACGGCGGACGCGCAGCGTGCCTCAGTCGGCACGTCCGCCCACGGATGGTGGTCATCTGTGTTGCCTGTGTTGTTGGTCAGGTGTTCAGATTCTGGTCGTCGGTGTGCTGAAGGCTTCGTCGGGGCGCGATTTCGCCGCTCTCCGTTGATTACCCTGGGAGAAGGAGTCACTGCGTTGCGTTGGAATTTGCGTGGGAGGGGGCGGCTTGTTGTTGCCGCCGTCCTGGCCATGGTCGCGCTCGCGCTGTTCGGCGTGCCGGCGGCGACGGCCGGGCCGACCGACGTGCGGATCAACGAGATCGAGTCGAACGGCGGTTCGCCGGGTGACTGGGTGGAGCTGGTCAACACCGGCTCGACGGCGGTGAGCATCGCGGGCTGGGTGGTGAAGGACAACGACGACTCGCACGTGTTCACGGTCGCCGCGGGCACGTCGCTGGCCGCCGGCGGGCGCGCGGTGCTCGACGTGGATCCGGTGTTCGGCCTGGGCAGCGCCGATTCCGTCCGGCTGTACCAGGCCGGCGGCACGTCGCTGGTGGATTCGTACACCTGGACGGCGCACGCGACGACGACCTACGGGCGGTGCCCGGACGGCAGCGGCGCGTTCGCCACGACGACCGCGTCGACCCGGGGCACCGCCAACTCCTGCGCGGGTGGCGGTGGGGTCACCGCCACGGCGTGGCCCGGTGGCACCGCGGTCACCGTGGCCGACGCCGCCAACGCGTTCGGCACCAACCTGAGCGGGCTGTCCTTCCAGAGCGCCGGTGTGCTCTGGGCGGTGAAGAACGGCCCCGGCACCCTCTACCGGCTCGTGCCCAGCGGCGCGACGTGGACTCCCGACACCTCGGGCGGCTGGACCTCCGGCAAGGCGCTGCACTACGCCAACGGGACCGGCGACCTCGATGCGGAAGGGGTGGTGGTCACCCCCGACGGAGTGGTGGTCGCCACCGAGCGCGACAACAACGGCAGCACCAGCCTGCCGAAGATCGTCCGGTTCGACGGCTCCGCCACGACCACCACGCTCAACGCGACCGCCGAGTGGGATCTCACCGCCGACCTGCCCGCCGTCGCGGCCAACAGCGGTCCCGAGGGCATCTCGTGGATCCCCGACTCGTTCCTCACCGCGCACGGCTTCCACGACGAGCACGCCAACGCCGCGTACGACCCGGCCTCCTACCCCGGCCACGGCAGCGGCCTGTACTTCGTCGGCCTGGAGGCCAACGGCACGATCTACGCCTACGCCCTCGACCAGACCGGTGGCGGGTACACCCGGATCGCCACCGTGCCCAGCGGCTTCCCCGGGGTGATGGACCTCGAGTACGAGCCCGGCACCGGCCACCTGTGGGCGGCCTGTGACGACACCTGCCAGGGCCGCACCGCGACGCTCGACGTCAACGCCCAGGGCCAGCTCGCCGTCACGGCCCTCTACGAGCGGCCCACCGGGATGTCGAACTACAACAACGAGGGGTTCGCCATCGCGCCGCAGGAGACCTGCGCCTCCGGGCACAAGCCGGTCCTGTGGTCCGACGACGGCAACGACGCCAGCCACGCGCTGCGCGCCGGAACGCTCAACTGCTGACGTCGTAACCGCTGACGTCGTAGGCCCCGGCCACCGGACGGTGGTCGGGTGGTCCCGGACCGGGGCCGCCCGACCACCGTGGCCGGTGGAACGCGGGCAGCGCCGGATCCGGGACACCGAGGTGGTAGCCCTGGCCGTAGCCGATCCCGGTGTCGCGCGCCGCGGCGAGCTCGGTGGCGGTCTCGACACCCTCGGCGATGATCCGGCTGCCGATCTTCCCGGCCAGGTAGACCAGCGCGATGGCGGTCGCGCGGCGGACGGGATCGGTGTCCATGCCGTGTATCAGGCACCGGTCCAGTTTGATCACGTCCGGGCGCAGCTGCACGAGCCGGGCGAGCCCGGCGTAGCCGGCACCGACGTCGTCGACGGCGATCCGCGCCCCGCGGGCGCGCAGCTCGCGCGTCGCGCGCACCACGGCCGGGTCGTCCAGGCTGCGTTCCTGTTCGGTGATCTCGACGACGAGACGGGTCAGGTCGATGTCCGGGAGGACGCCGAGCAGACCACCGGTGAGCGCGGTCGGGGAGACGTTCACCGTCAGGCGGGCGTTGGCCGGAACGGCGGGCAGCACGCCCAGCGCCTGCCGGACGGCGGCGAGCTCCAGCTCGACGCCGAGCCCGACGCCGGCGGCCCGCGCGAACCACTGCTGGGGATCGGCCGGCGGCCCGGGGAACCGGGCGAGTGCCTCGGCCGCCACGGCCGCGCCGGTGTGCAGGTCGACGACCGGCTGGAACACCAGGCGGGGCCCGCCGCTGTCGAGCACCTCGCGGACGGCCCGCCAGGCCCGGCTCGAGTCCTCCCACATCCGGTGCAGGTCACGGACCGAGACGCTGAGCAGATCCGCGATCAGCATCAGGATCTGCACGTGCCGGGAGTCCAGCTCCGGTCGGGGAACGCGCCCGAGGCAGCCGACGACCCCGTAGATGCGGTCGCCGTCCCGGATGGGCGTCGCGGCGTAGGTGCGGACACCGAGCTCGGTGACGGTGGGCAGCCCCGCCGTGCGAGGGTCCGCCAGCGTGTCAGGAACGACCGGCGGCAGCCGACCGGTCAGCACCCGCCAGTAGAGCGTGCGCTCCCGATCCTCGGGCGACCCGAGCACGGTCGTGCCCGGGCCGACACCGTAGGACGCGCCGTCCCCGTTCTGAGCCTGCATGACGAGCCGGTCGCCGTCGAAGCGGCAGAGCCAGCCGAGGTCCATCCCCAGCTGGCGGCGCAGCACGCCGAGCAGGTGCACCACGGCCATGTCCGGTTCCGGGACGTCCACCGGCGTCCCCAGGATCGACAGACCGCCGGCCGTCATCCGCCGTCACCTCCACCGCCAGGATCGGCTGGATCCGCGCGGCGCGCACATCCGCCGTGCCCGCCGTGCCCGCCACGCCCGCCACGCCTGCCGCGGCACCCGCACGCCCCCGGCCGGGCGTGGTGCTACCGCCCGGCCGGGGCCCGCGCGGTGTCCCACGACGCCGGCCGGACCAGGCCCGCCGGCAGGTGGGTCCGCCGGTCGCCCCGCGCGGAGTCCACCTGCCGCTGGGCCAGACCGGTCGCCGCGGCGAGGTCGGCGCCGTCCAGCCGGGCGTTGGTGAGGTCCGCCCCGGAGAGGACGGCGTCGGTGAGGACCGCGTCGTCCAGGACGGCGTTCGTGAGATCGGCGCCGCCGAGCTGGGCCCCGGTGAGGTCGGCCCGGCCCAGCTGGGCCCCGGTGAGATTCGCCCGGAAGAGCAGGGAGCCGGTGAGGGTCGCGTCGGCGAGCCGGGCGCCGGTGAGATCCGCGTCGACCAGCTCGGCGTCGGTGAGGTTCGCCCGGCGCAGGTCGGCGCGGGCGAGGTCGGCGTCGTCCAGGCTGCCGCCGGTGAAATCGACCCCGGCCAGCCGGGCGTCGGTCAGGGTGGCGTTCGTGAGCGTCAGGTGGGCCAGGCTGGGCGGGCCGGGAAGATCGGCCTGGCCGGTGAGCCCGGTGAGCCCGGTCAGGTCGGCGCCGGTGAGATCCGCGGGATGCGGAAGGCGCGCGAGGACCCCGACCGCGGCGCGGATGTCGACGGCCGGCGGCCGGGACGGCCCGCGCCGCCCGGGCTTGGCCGACGGCACGGCGCTCGGGGCCGGCGCCGGGGCACGCCGGGGATCGGTGCTCATGGTGCGGACGAAGGCGGCGAGGACCTCGACGACGGCACGCCGGTCGGCGGGGCTGTCGGTGACGATCCGCTCGAGGGCGTAGATGCCGCCCAGGCGGATCGTGTCGCTGTCCGAGCCGAGCTGGTCGATCGCCCGGGTGTAGAGCTCGCGGACATGGGTGTTCGCGTAGGCCTGCCGCTCACGTTCGTCGGCGGCCTCGTTCGCCCGCCGGGTCTCGGTGTTGGCCGCCCTGGTCTCGTCCAGGGCGACCAGGGCACCGGCCACGGCGATGAGCGCCGAGGCCGCGGTCAGCAGGCCGCCCTGCAGGGACGCCCGCGCGTCGGTGTCGCCCGGGTCCGGGTACATCCGCGGCGGGAGATGCCAGATCCCGACCGCGGCCGCCGCCGCGCCGGCCGCGGCCAGGCCGGCGACGATCCACAGCCAGCGCCGGCCCGCGGACCGCCGCGCGGCGCCGCTGGTGGCGGCACCGGTCGGGCCGCCGGCCCGGGCGCCGCTCCCGCCGGCGCCTCCGCAGGAGCAGGGATCCCGTCCGCCGGGGGTCACACCGGCGTTGTCGGTCACGTCCCGTCCACCGTCCTCCGGTCGCTACCCGTTGTTCCCGTAGGGGCGGGTGAGGATCTCCATCCCGTGCCCGGACGGGTCGAGGAAGTACAGGCCGCGCCCGCCGTGGTTGTGGTTGATCTCGCCCGGCAGCCGGCCGTGCGGATCGGCGTAGAAGGTGATGCCGGCCTGCCTGATCCGGGCGAACGCCGCGTCGAACTCCTCGTCCGACACCAGGAACGCGTAGTGCTGCGTGGCGATGGGCTCGGCCGTGGTGACGGCGAAGTCCAGGGCTACGCCGTTGGCCGTGACGACCGGCAGGAACCGGCCCGTCCGCGGCCCGACCTCGAGACCCAGGATGTGGGCCAGGAACCGGGCGGACTCCTCGTCGTCGCGGGCGTGGACGATCGTGTGGTTCAGCTCGACGGACATGGGTGAACGCCTCCGTGCGACACCTCGGCGGCGTCTCCATGCCTCACCCGGCCGGTGACCGGCACGCGGCGCCGCGGCCAAGATCCTATGAAGCTTTCCCGGGCCGTGTCGGGTATCCCGGCAGACCCGTGCCCACCCGGCGGGGACGGACGTGAACGGACCGCGCGCCGCGGGTACGACCGGTGTGTACCCCGCCGGTGGGGCCGTGCCGTCGGTGCCCGCGGCCACACTGTGTAGGACGGCCACCGTGGACCGCGACCGGACCTCGGCCCGAACACGGCGATCCGGACACCGACCCGAGGACGGCGATGACCGCGGCAGTGAGCAGTAGCCCGCACGACCTGTCCGGCCTGGGCGACGAGGCTGTCGCGCTGGTCCGCCGCTGGGTGGCCCAGGCGGCGTCCGAACCGGTGGACCCGGCCGCGGCCCGGCTGGCCGCCCTGCTGCGGGAGCCGGGCGGGCTGGCGTTCACCGTGCGCTTCGTCGACGGGGTGGTCCGCCCGGAGGACCCGCGGGTGGCGGCACGCAACCTGGCCCGGCTCGCCCCGTCCGTGCCCGCGTTCCTGCCCTGGTACCTGCGGGGGGCGGTGCGGGCCGGGGGAGCGGCCGGTCCCGTGCTGCCGTGGGTCGTCGTCCCGGCCGCCCGGCGGGTGCTGCGCCGGATGGTCGGCCACCTGGTCGTCGACGCCACCGACCGCCGGCTCGGGCGGGCCGTCGAACGGCTGCGCCGGCCCGGTGTGCGGCTGAACCTGAACCTGCTGGGGGAGGCCGTCCTCGGGGAGCGGGAGGCCGCGCGCCGGCTGGCGGGCACCATGGCGCTGCTCGCCCGGGGCGACGTCGACCACGTGTCGATCAAGGTCTCGGCGAGCGTCGCGCCGCACGCGGCCTGGGCCTTCGACGAGACCGTGGCGCACGTCGTGGCGGCGCTGACGCCGCTGTTCGAGCGGGCGGCGCGGTCACGGCCGGCCACGTTCGTCACGCTGGACATGGAGGAGTACCGCGACCTGGACCTGACGATCGCGGTGTTCACCACGCTGCTCGACCGGCCCGCCCTGCGGCACCTGGCCGCCGGGATCGTCCTGCAGGCCTACCTGCCCGACGCGCTCGGCGCCCTGACCCGCCTGCAGGAGTGGAGCGCGGCCCGGCGGGCGGCCGGCGGCCCGCCGGTCACCGTGCGGCTGGTGAAGGGCGCGAACCTGCCGATGGAGCGGGCCGAGGCGTCGCTGCGGGGCTGGCCGCCCGCGCCGTACGACACCAAGCGGGAGACCGACGCCAACTACAAGCGGCTGCTCGACCACGCCCTGCACCCCGACCGGGTGGCCAACGTGCGCGTGGGGGTCGCCGGGCACAACCTGTTCGACCTGGCCTTCGCGTGGATCCTCGCCGGCCGGCGCAGCGCCCGCGGCGGCCTGCGCTTCGAGATGCTGCTCGGGATGGCGCAGGCGCAGGCCCGGGTCGTCGCGCGCGAGGTGGGCGGGCTGCTCCTCTACACCCCGGTGGTGCGGCCCGCGGAGTTCGACGTCGCCATCGCGTACCTGGTCCGCCGGCTCGAGGAGGGCGCGAGCCGGGAGAACTTCATGTCGGCGGTGTTCGACCTCGCCGTCGACGAGACGCTGTTCGCCCGTGAGGAGAAGCGGTTCCGCGCGTCGCTGGCCGACGTCGACGACACCGTCCCGGCCCCGCGCCGCACCCAGAACCGGCTGCGTGCCGCGCCCCCCGTCGACGCCACCGGGCCGGCCGGGCCTGTCGGGCCCAGCGAGCCCGCGGGGTCTGACGCCGCGGGGCTCGCCGGGCCCGGCGGCGCGGGCGGCTTCCGGAACGCTCCGGACACCGACCCCTCCCTGGCGGCCAACCGGACGTGGGCGCGGTGGGTCCTGGCCCGGGTGCCGACGTCCACGCTGGGTGTCGACCTCGTGGCCGCCACCACGATCCACACGGCGGACGAGCTGGAGGCGGTGCTGGCGCGCGCGGTCCGCGCCGCGCCGGGGTGGGCGGCGCTGGGCGGGGCGGGCCGCGCGGCCGTGCTGCGCCGGGCCGCCGAGGTGCTCGAACAGCGGCGCGGCGAACTGGTCGAGATCATGGCCGCCGAGACCGCGAAGACCTTCGACCAGGCCGATCCGGAGGTCTCGGAGGCCGTCGACTTCGCCCGCTACTACGCCGCGCGGGGCGCCGGCCTCGACGACGTCGACGGGGCGCTGCTCGCGCCGGTGCGCCTCACCGTGGTCACGCCGCCGTGGAACTTCCCCGTCGCGATCCCCGCCGGTTCCACCCTCGCCGCCCTCGCCGCGGGTTCACCGGTGGTGGTCAAGCCGGCCGGCCAGGCCCGCCGCTGCGGCGCCGTCCTGGTGCGGGCGCTGTGGGACGCCGGGGTTCCCCGCGAGGTCCTCCACCTCGTCAACGTGGACGAGGGCGACCTGGGCCGGGCGCTGGTCGGTGACCCGCGGGTCGACCGGGTCATCCTGACCGGCGCGTTCGAGACGGCGGAGCTGTTCCGGTCGTTCCGCCGCGACCTGCCGCTGCTGGCGGAGACCAGCGGCAAGAACGCGATCGTGGTGACGCCGAGCGCCGACCTTGACCTGGCCGTGCGGGACGTCGTCGCCTCGGCGTTCGGCCATGCCGGCCAGAAGTGCTCGGCGGCGTCGCTGCTCATCCTCGTCGGCTCGGCGGCGACGTCGCGTCGGCTGCGGGACCAGCTCGTCGACGCGGTCCGCTCGCTGGTCGTGGGGGAGGCGGCCGACCCGCGGACCCAGCTCGGGCCGCTCGTCGAACCGGCGTCGGGCAAGCTGCTGCGCGCGCTGACCGAGCTCGGCCCCGGGGAGCGCTGGCTCGTCCAGCCGCGGCGCCTCGACGATCGGGGCCGGCTGTGGTCGCCCGGGGTGCGTGCGGGGGTGGCCCGCGGATCGGAGTTCCATCGGACGGAGTACTTCGGCCCGGTCCTGGGAATCATGGCGGCGGCCGATCTCACCGAGGCGGTGGAGATCCAGAACGAGGTCGACTTCGGTCTCACCTCGGGCCTGCACTCGCTTGAGGCGGCCGAGCTCGACTACTGGCTGCGCCACGTCCAGGCGGGCAACCTCTACGTGAACCGTGGCATCACCGGCGCGATCGTGGGCCGTCAGCCGTTCGGCGGCTGGAAGCGGTCGGCGGTGGGCCCGGGAACCAAGGCGGGCGGCCCGACCTACCTCTACGCCCTCGCCGACTGGGCCAGCAGACCCGCCACCGCGACGGCCGAGCTCGGGCCGCCCGCCCGCCGCCTGCTGGCCGCCGCCACTGACGCCATCGCTGTCACTGCCGCTGTCACCGCCGCCGCGGCCGGCACCGGCCGCGGCGCTGCCGACGAGGGCGGGTCCGGTGCTGGCGGGTCCGCCGCGGTCGCGGATCTCGCCGGGCTGGAACGGGCGCTGCGCAGCGATGCCGCCGCCTGGGCCGAGGAATACGGTGCCGCCCGCGAGCTCGCCGGCCTGGTGGCCGAGCGCAATGTGCTGCGCTACCAGCCGGTCCCGGTCGAGATCCGCTTCGCGGGTGGCGGAGTGTGCCAACTCGTCCGGGTGGTCGCGGCCGGGCTGCTGGCCGGCTCGCCGCTTTCGGTGAGCTCCGCGGTCGAGCTGCCGCGGTGGCTGCGTTCGGAACTCGCCGGGTTGGCGGTCGCGAACAGCCACCAGTCCGACGAGGAATGGTTGGCTGGTATCACCCGGCGCGCGGCGGGCCGGGCCGCGCCGCGGGTCCGGCTGATCGGTGGGGACGCCAGCGCGCTGACGGCGGCGGTCGGTGACCGCCTGGAGATCGCGGTCCACGCGCGACCGGTGACGGAGTCCGGGCGGCTGGAGCTGCTGCCGTTCCTGCGCGAGCAGGCGGTCAGCATCACCGCCCACCGCTTCGGCACCCCGGACGGCCTCTCCGACACCCTGCTCTGACACCCTCGGAGAAGCATTCAGGCGTGCTGCCTGGGCCGCTCTCTGTGCTGCTGGCGCAACTCCACTCCGGAGTGAGCCGGGGGCGGGTTCCCGGGGTGTCGGCGAGGGGTGGCTGATCCGGCTGGCCTGACCGCCGGCGGCCCGGGGGCACCGCGGACCTCGTGGGGATGCGGGTCGAGTTCGCACCGCGGCCGCGGCCTCGCCGGGCGCCGCCGTGCTTGAGGAACTGGCACCGGACTGAGGGCGCCTGCGCCGCCGGCCGGCGGGTGGGCGTCGGGCCGTGCCGGGCCGTGCCGGGTCGTGCAGGTCGCAAACGGTGGCACGGCGCACCCACGGGCGGCGACAGTGGATGGCCGGGACGAGCGGCAACACACGGTGCCACACGCCTCTGCGCAAGGATCAGAGACGCGGGACGGGTAGGGCATACCTTGATACGACACGAAGTAGTAGACGTGAAGCGGAGTATCGGTGACTGATTCGGTGATCATCTACACCCAGACGGACGAGGCGCCGGCGCTGGCGACGTACTCGTTCCTGCCGGTGGTGCAGGCGTACGCGTCCACGGCCGGGGTCGGGGTCGTCAGCCGCGACATCTCCCTGGCCGGGCGGATCATCGCCAGCTTCCCGGAGTACCTCGAGCCGTCCCAGCGCATCGACGACGCGCTCGCCGAGCTCGGCGGCCTGGCCCGCACGCCCGAGGCGAACATCATCAAGCTGCCGAACATCTCGGCGTCGATCCCGCAGCTGCGGGCCGCCGTCGTCGAGCTGCAGCAGCAGGGCTACGCGCTGCCGGACTACCCCGACGACCCGAAGACCGACGAGGAGCGGGAGATCCGCGCCCGCTACGACAAGGTCAAGGGCAGCGCGGTCAACCCGGTGCTGCGCGAGGGCAACTCCGACCGTCGCGCGCCGGCGTCGGTGAAGAGCTACGCCAAGGCCCACCCGCACCGCATGGGCGCCTGGAGCGCCGAGTCGAAGACGAACGTCGCCACCATGGGCGCCGACGACTTCCGCTCGACCGAGAAGTCCACGGTGATCGCCACGGACGGCTCCCTGCGCATTGAGCTGGTCGGTGACGACGGCACCACGACCGTCCTGCGCGAGTCGGTACCGGTACTCGCCGGTGAGGTCGTCGACGCCTCCGTCATGCGGGTCGGCGCGCTGCGCGAGTTCCTCACCGAGCAGGTGGCCCGGGCGAAGGCCGAGGGCGTGCTGTTCTCGGTGCACCTGAAGGCCACGATGATGAAGGTCTCCGACCCGATCATCTTCGGCCACGTCGTGCGCGCGTTCTTCCCCGAGACGTTCGCCCGGCACGGCGCGGCGCTCGCGGCGGCCGGCCTGACCCCGAACGAGGGCCTCGGCGGCATCTTCAAGGGCCTGGAGGCGCTGCCCGAAGGCGCCGAGATCAAGGCCTCCTTCGAGGCCGAGCTCGCCGCCGGCCCGCCGCTGGCCATGGTCGACTCCGATCGCGGGATCACTAACCTGCACGTCCCGAGCGACGTCATCGTCGACGCGTCCATGCCGGCGATGATCCGTACCTCCGGCCACATGTGGGGGCCGGACGGCGCCGAGGGGGACACCCTCGCCGTCCTGCCCGACAGCAGCTACGCCGGCATCTACCAGGCCGTCATCGACGACTGCCGGGCCCACGGCGCCTACGACCCGGCCACGATGGGCTCGGTGCCCAACGTCGGCCTGATGGCGCAGAAGGCCGAGGAGTACGGCAGCCACGACAAGACCTTCGAGATCGCGACGACCGGCACGGTGCGTCTCGTCGACGGCGCGGGCACGGCCGTCCTGGAGCTGACCGTGAGCGCCGGTGACATCTTCCGCGCCTGCCAGACCAAGGACGCCCCGATCCGCGACTGGGTGAAGCTCGCCGTCACCCGGGCCCGCGCCACCGGCAACCCGGCGGTGTTCTGGCTCGACGAGACCCGGGCGCACGACGCCCAGCTCATCACCAAGGTCCGGACCTACCTGGCCGACCACGACACCACCGGGCTGCAGATCGAGATCAAGGCCCCGGTCGACGCCATCACCTTCTCGCTGGAGCGCATCCGCCGTGGCGAGGACACCATCTCGGTGACCGGCAACGTGCTGCGTGACTACCTGACCGACCTGTTCCCGATCCTGGAGCTCGGCACGAGCGCCAAGATGCTCTCGGTCGTCCCGCTGATGAACGGCGGCGGCCTGTTCGAGACCGGGGCCGGTGGTTCGGCGCCCAAGCACGTGCAGCAGCTCGTCAAGGAGAACTACCTGCGTTGGGACAGCCTGGGTGAGTTCCTGGCACTGGCGGTGAGCTTCGAGCACCTCGCGCAGCGCACCGGCAACGCCCGCGCCCAGGTGCTGGCGGACACCCTGGACCGCGCCACCGCGACCTTCCTCAACGAGGACAAGTCGCCCACCCGTCGGGTCGGTGGCATCGACAACCGGGGCAGTCACTTCTACCTGGCCCTGTACTGGGCCCAGGAGCTGGCCGCGCAGACCGCCGACACGGCCCTCGCGCAGGCGTTCGCCGGCCTGGCCGAGAACCTCGCGGCCCAGGAGAAGACCATCGTCGAGGAACTGCTCGCCGTGCAGGGCTCGCCGGCGGACATCGGCGGCTACTACCAGCCCGACCCGGCCAAGGCCACGGCCGTGATGCGTCCCTCGAAGACCTTCAACGAGGCCGTCGCGACGCTTGCCTGACCCACCGGCGAACGGTACGTCAGAAAAAGGTACGTCAGAAGCAGCTGGGTCAAGGGAAAGGGCCCGGGCTCTCCACGGGCCCTTTCCCTGATCGTTCGACCCGCCGCGCGGGCTCGCCGCCGGACCGGCTTCCACCGGTACGCGGCGGTCGCCGTCGGCGCGCGGTGGTGTTCGTCCGCGCGGGCCGTCAGCGGCCGAGCGCGTCCTCGAGGACCTCGTGCCGGTGGTGCAGGCCGGGCTCGTTGCGCCCGAAGACGAGGTCCGCGCGGGCACCCGAGGCCATGCTCGCCTGCACCTGGGCCGCCAGCGCGTAGTCCTCGTCGCGGACGGCGTTGTGCGCGTAGTCGAAGATCGTCTCCGCGGTCTCCCGGGTCGCCTCGTCGGTGAGGTCCATCGGGGACGCGTTCTGGTGGTAGGTGAACGAGTGGCCCGGCCGCTCGCCCGGGTACACCCGGAACACCTCGCCATTGGCCACCGTCACGGACAGGACGATGTTGGGGAACAGGGCGTAGATCAACACGAAGTTGTTCAGCGGCTCCCAGTCCTCCTCCGGTTTGTCCGCCAGGTCGGTGATGTGGTTCATCGGGAAGACCAGCCGGTGGTGCGGCCCGTAGGAGTCGAACAGCGCGCAGTTACTCTTGTTGATCAGCGCGAACGTGTCCCGGTGCACCGACGCGAAGTGGTAGCTCTCGGCGAACGTGTCCAGCGCGAGCTTCCAGTTGACCGGTGAGTCGAGGACCTTCTCGCCCACCGGCGCCCACGACCCGATGTTCCAGGACGCCAGCTCGGGGCCCAGCGGGCCCAGGTGCGCGTCGATGTCCAGCGGACCGGCGGCCGGGTCCAGCCCGACCCACAGGAACCCCGAGTTCTCGGCGGCGGGCAGCTCCGTGAGCCGCGCCTGGCCGTTCAGCGTCGCGGGGAAGCCCTCCCGCCCCGGGCCACCGACGAACTCGCCGCGCGCGTCGTATGTCCACGCGTGCCAGGGGCAGGTGAATCGCTGCGCCACGCCGCAGCCCTGGGCGACCTGAGCCTGCCGGTGGGCGCACACGTTCTGGAAAGCGCGCACCGTTCCGTCGTCGCCGCGCGTCAACAGCACGGGGACGTCCATCACGGTCTTCGTGCAGTAGGTTCCGGCGGCGGCCAGCTCCGAGCTGTAACCCACGAGCTGCGGTGAACGCCGGACGACTTCACGTTCCAGTTCGAAACGTTCCTGGCTGGTATAGGCCGTGGCCGCCACGCCGCCTTCCGTCGGCGTCATGTCGGTTGTATTGTCGGTCGCTATTTTTAGCGCCCGTCGCGTGAGGTCGACGAGCTCGTGGCGGTCGATGTGAGCCCTCCCAATTCGATGACGACGTCATCCCGCGCGCGGTGCGGCGGGATGGGATCAGGTAGGCAGAATTGTATGTGCTCACCACCAACGGTCTTTACTCGGGCTAAGTCACCATCCCGACAGGAAGGGGGGCGCTCCCGTGCGTCACGGACAGGTGCGACGAGGGTGGCCGGCGCGGGCCCGGCGCGGGCCCGGCGCCGGCGGCCGGGCACCTGGGTGGGGGCGACCCCGCCGGAGGTGATTGCTCCGTGGTGCCAGGCACTCCTGCCTCCGAGGTCCTCCCAGGCAGGACGTCGGACGGTGCGGGGGTCGGGATGTCCGGCGGGTCCGCCGTCGCGGCGGGGGGCGGAGCGGCGGTGTCCCGAGGCCTGCCCGAAGGCCGTCCGGAGGTCACCTCGCCAGCCCTGACGCACGCCCCGGGGCGGCGCGGAATCCCCGCCCCGCCCGTGGCGGGGATTCTCGGCGGGATTCGTCGGTGCCGTGACGTGGGTCACGACATTCGGCGGTGAGTGACCCGTGCCACCCTGGGGTGTCGGTTCCCCGACGGTTCCGTCGGGGCTGTGTCCCACGGCATAGACGTGGCCCACATTGTGGTGTGTCCGGCTCTTGAAGGTGCGTCCGAGGTCACGTCGTCCGTGCGGATTATCTGGCGGTCGCGGATGCATTATGAATAGCGACGGCAGAATCCCAGCCGCCCCGAATGCCAGTCGGCACCGAGGATCCTTCAGGGGGATTGACGTGAACCTCACCAGCTCCGACCGTCCGGGCCTCTACCAGAAGCTCGCCGCCCGCCGCGCCGTCCGTCGCCAGCGCCACGAGTTCGAGCTCGTGATCAGCTCGACCGAGACGCCCGCGGCCCGGCAGGAGATCCAGGCGATCTACACCCGGCACAACGCGGCCATCGGCCCGTCGGTCGTCCCCGGCCAGCGTCAGGCGGATGGCTCCGACGCCAGCGCCGACGCGACCGAGCGTCGCTGACCGGGTAACCGGCACCCGACAGCACCCAGCAGTTACGAACCGGCCCTGGGGCGGTCCGCCGCGATGCCGGCGGGCCGCCCCAGGGCCGCGTTCGGCCGTGGTTCAGCCACGGCCACCCAGGGCGGCGCGCAGGGCGGCCACCGTCTCGGCCGAGGCGGCGCGCCGCCGGGGCGCCGGCTCGGACACCGGGCCGGCGACGACCTGCAGCCGCGCCGGGACACCGGCGGCGCGCAGCGCGTCGGCGTAGCCGACCCCCTGCTCGCGCAGCCGGTCCCGCTCCTGGACGCAGACGTACGCCGGCGGCAGCCCGCGCAGGTCCTCGGCCCGCGCGGGCGCCGCGTACACCGGCACACCGTCGGTACCCGCCCGGCCCTCGCCCAGGTACGCGTCCCAGCGCACCGCACTGGCCGCGGCCAGGCTCGGCGCGGCCCGCCGATCGTCGAGCTCCGGGAAGTCCAGGCACTGGAAGCACAGCGCCGGCCCGCCCCGGTCCCGGGTGAGCAGGGCCAGCGCGGCGGCCAGGCCCCCGCCGGCCCCCGCCCCGTGCACGGCGATCCGGTTCGGATCGACGCCGAGCCGGTCGGCGCGGGCCGCCATCCAGCACAGGGCCGCGTAACAGTCCTCGAGCGCGGACGGATAGGGATGCTCGGGGGCCAGTCGGTAGTCCACCGCGACGACGACGACGCCGACGGCGCGGCTCAGCCCGATGTTGGCGCGATGCTCCGTCCCGAGGCCACCCGCGACGAGTCCGCCGCCAGGCAGGTGCAGGACGGCCGGAGTGGGCCGGGCGACACCGACCGGGGTGTAGATGCGCACCGCCACGTCGGGGGCGTCCGGCGGGCCGGGTACGCAGGTGTCGGTGATGTTGACCCCGGTCAGGTCGATCTCACGCGTGGCGGCGAGCATCAGCTCGGCCGCGCGGGCACGGGTCGCGGTGATGTCGTCGACGGTGCCGTGCGGCGTGATCTCGACGAGCGAGGCGAGTTCGGGATCGAAGCGGTACGGCATCCATCCTCCAGCACACGTGTCGGGCACTCGCGGTCCGGCCGCGCCCCCCGGCTCGTCCAAACCACGCCCAATGTTCACCCCTGGAAGCCCCTCTGGATGCCCTCAACCCTGTTGTTCTGACGGATCGGCATCCCGCCCGCCGCCGTGGCGGACATCTTCAGGTGGTGCGTGCCGTGCTGCGCGTAACTGTTCGCCGGCGACCTTGGTCCCGGTTGGGGTCGATCTCAGTCCAGGGTTCCCACGTACTGCCGGAACATCGGATGGACGGCGAAGGTCGAGACGCCCCGGGTCGAGGTCAGGGAGTCCGCGCGATCACTGCCGGCCCACGATGCGGACAGCACTGAGTGGTCGCGGATGAAACCCACGTTCCACAGCGTCTCCAGCAGATGGTCGGGATCCCGGTCGGCGATCCACTTCGTGGCCTCGCGGCTGGTCCGCACGGCTCCCGTCGCGATGTCCAGCAGCAGCAGCTCGAGGTCGTCGCGGGTCCAGGTCGCCGGGCGGCCGCGGAACGCCTCGAACACGCTGAGCAGGCCCGGGTGCTGGAACCGGTACTCGGCCGCGATGTCACGGGTCCGCTCGCCGGAGTAGGTGGCCTCGACGGCGAGGATGTCGCGCCGCGCGATCCGCTGACCACCGGCGGAGCGGTGCTGGCGCGCGTGCTCGAGCGCGTGGCTGCAGTACTGGATGATCTCGCGCGGGCGGCGCAGCGAGCGGTCGACGATGTAACGGAACGACCAGCGCGGATCCCGGAACACCGCCGTCCAGCACTCGTCGTCACCCACACCGCTCAGCCCGGGAACGGTGTGCCGGATACGGCAGGCGATCAGCTGCCACAGGTGCGGCTCGTCCCACCGCACCACCTCGATGAGATCGCGGAACTTCTGCGCGTCGTCGTAGAGGGCGGGAATGTTGTCGTAGAGCTCCTGGCGCAGCGACATGAAGACGTGCAGGTGCGGCGACAGCTCGTTCAGCGACATACAGGCCTGGAAGAGACCGGCGACGAACGCCTGGGCGTCCTCGCTCGCGTCCCAGCCGCGGTCCAGTTCGTCGACCAGGACGGTGACCCCCGAGCGCGCGCACAGACGGGTCAGCGGCGCGATCAGGTGTTCCAGCTCCTGGAGCTTGTAGAGGCGCTGGAGCTCGGCCGTGCGGATACCGGCCTCGAAGCTTCCCAGCTTCACCGACTCGATGCGGCGCAGATAGGAGACGAAAGAGTCCAGCGGGGTGACCGCGGCGCCGAGATGATTGTCACGCAGATAGGCGTAGACCTGGCTCTCGGCGCCGCGTCTTATCCGGCCGTGCCGTTTCGTCAGCTCCTTCATGATGAGCACGAGCAGCAGGTACTTCCAGGCGACGGCGTACGCGCCCAGCTTGGCCCACGCGCCGTCGGCCTCGCGGGTCATCGCCCCGCTGAGGAACTCGTACGAGTAGTCCTCGGGCGCGAGCTCGATCACCGAGGCCCCGCGGTCGCGGTGCCGGCGGGCCATGGTCTTGAGGATCGCGCTCTTCCCGGCGCCCCGGTTCGCGACCAGGATCGTCTTCGTCCCTGTGTTCATGTTGCGGTACGCGGCCGACTCGATGAAGTAGGCGTCGAGCCCGCGTCTGATGTCGCGTTCGGCGGCCGGCGCGCCGAAACTGAGGCGGCTGAAGTCGGGCACGGTGCCTCCAGAGTTCCCAGGGGATTCCCGCCATAAGAGCTTAGACAGCCGGCGGCCGCCCCAGAAGTGAATATCCGGAAGGGGAGACGGTCCCAGGCCGGCGGTGGGCTCCGGGTCTCGGGCCGATCGGCCACGCCGGCGGAACCGGTCATGCCGGCGTACCGAAACGCCGTGGTTCCGGAGGTCTTTCGATACCGGCCGAACACGGTGGCTGCCCCCGCCGGTGCGGGCCACACTCGGGAAAATGTCGGCTTCGTCTTCGCTGTCCCGGTCTATTCCTGCTTACGGCCCTGGCCTCTACCCTGTCCAGAGGCAGGCGGGCGCAAACGAGGGCTCCTTCGGAGCGCACGCGGAGTACCTGATCGTGGACGTCTACCGGTACGTCGAGTCCGGGCAGAAGCTCGGCAGCGTCGTGGTCACGGTCCTCCCACCGGACTGAGATCCCGGCCACGGAGGTCGTGCGGCTCCCGGGCCCGCCGGCCGCCCTGCTAGCGGACCGCCGCCCCGCTAGCGGACCGCCGTCCCGCTGACGACGGGGTGAAGCGGCGGACGGCGGGAACCGAGGCCGTCGAGCCAGGCGTGGATCGTGCGCGCGGTGGCGCCCGCGTGCTCGTTCATCATCGACTGGTGGTCGCCGGAGGTGTCCACGGTGTCGAAGGCCAGGTCCCATTCGTCCGCCCAGCCGGTCGACGGGCCCGCGGCGCCGGGGTCGGTCCGTTGCCCCGGCATGCGCTGGAGGGCGCGGACGAGGACGATCGGCGCGCGTACCGCGGTGGGCTTCCATCCCTCGAACAGGTCGAGATAGGCGCCCTGCGCGGTCACCTGGGACTCGGTCATCAGCGCGAACGCCTGGTCGTTGACCGCGATGCCGCGCAGCTCCTCGGCGATGTCGGCCTCGGGGATCCGGTCGCCGGGCAGCCAGGTGTCGAGCAGGACCACGGCGCTCGGGCGGATGCCGCGGGCCTCCAGCCGCGCCGCGACGGCGTGCGCCAGCCAGCCACCGGACGAGTAGCCGGCGAGCGCGACCGGTGTGTCCGGGAAGCGCGCGGCCACCGTCTCGGCGTGCAGGTCGACGACGAGGTCGGCGGTGGCGGGCAGGAGCTCGCCGTCGCCGAAGCCGGGGTGCGCCAGCGCGTGCACGGCGCGGCGGCCGTGCAGGTGCAGGGCGAGCCGGGCGAAGGTGTGCGGCCCCGACGGCGCGACCATCGACGGCAGGCAGACCAGCGCGGGCGTGGCGGGGCCGGAGGCCAGCGTGACCGGTCGGGGCCGCCTCGTGAGCTCGCTCGACGTGGTGAACGTCGCCCGCAGCCTGGCGGCGGCGCGCAGCACCCCGACCCCTTCGGCGAACTTCCCGTCGGCGCACGCCTGTCGGTAGAGCCCGCGGACGCCTGTTTGTTCGGCGCCGCCGTGGTCGCCCCCGCCGCCGCTGCCGCTCCCGGCCCGGGGGCCGGTCGAGGTCCGGCGGGTCCCGGGCCGGGTGACACCGCCGGCGGTGCCGGCGGTGCCGGCGGTGCCGGTGGCGGGCCGGCTGGCGAGCAGGCTGTGGAGGTGGTCGGCGAGGTCGGCGACGGTGGGGTGCTCGAAGACCGCGGCGGTGGCGAGCGCGACCCCGGTAGCACCCGCCAGCCGGCGGCTGAGCTGTACCGAGGCCAGCGAGTCGAAGCCCAGCTCGAGGAAGCGCCGTCCCGTCTCGACCTCGTCGGCCTCGCGGTGGCCCAGTACCGCGGCGGCCTCGGCCTGGACGAGGTCGCGCAGCGCCCGGCCGCGCTCCGCCGCGGGCAGCGCCGCGAGATCGCCGCCCGGGTCCGCGAGATCGCCGGGCGGTGGCCCGGTGAGATCCGCGGGCCGTGTTCCGGCGTCGGCCGGGGGACGTCCCGTGCCGGCGCCGGGGGTGTCGACCGCGGCCGGGGAGCCGGCGTGGTCCGCGGCGGCGGGCAGCTCGTCGAACAGGCGCGAGGGCCGGGCGGCAGTGTAGGCGGCGAGGAACCGCGTCCAGTCGACATCGGCGACGGTGACCGGCCCGGGATGGCCGGCGCCCACCGCCCGGGCCAGGGCGTCGACGGCCCGGTCGGGGGGGAGCGGGTTCAGGCCACGGCGGCGCAGGTAGTCACGGCGGGCCGGTTCCGCCCCCATGCCGGCCTCGGCCCAGGGGCCGAACGCGACCGAGACGGCCGGGCGCCCGGCCGCGTGCCGGAAGGCGGCGAGCGCGTCGAGATAGGCGTTCGCCGCGCTGTACGGGGCCTGGCCGCCGCTGCCCCACGTCGCCGACACCGACGACAGGAACACCAGCGGGATGTCCCAGGCGGCCTCGTGCAGAAGCTCGGCGGCGCCGGCCTTGGGCGCGAGCACGGCCGCGATCTGGTCCAGGTCGAGCTCGGGCAGCGCGGCCAGCGGGCCGTCGACGCCGGCGGCATGGACGATCACGGAGAGCGGGGCCTCGGGATCGGCGGCGAGCTCGCGGACCAACGCGGCCAGCTGGCCCGTGCCCGTGCCCGTGCCACCGCCACCGGCGGCGGCGTCGCAGTGACGGACGACGGTCTGGGTGCCGAGGGCGGTCAGCTCGGCGCACAGCTCGGCCGCTCCGGGGGCGTCCGGGCCGCGGCGGCTGGCCAGGATCAGCCGGCGGGCTCCGTCGTGGGCGAGCCGGCGGGCGATCCGGGTGCCGAGGGCGCCGGTGCCTCCGGTGATGAGCACGACCGCGCCACGGACATCCCACGGTGCGGTGGTGACAGGTGCGGCCTCCTGGACCAGCCGGGGTACGAGTAGCCCGGCTGGGCGGGCGGCGAACTGGTCCTCGCCGTCCGGCGCGGTCAGCGCGGCGCCGAGCCAGCCGAGTGTGGAGTCGTCCAGTTCGGCGGGGAGGTCGACGAGACCACCCCAGTGACCGGGCCGCTCCAGAGCGAGGGAGCGCCCCAGCCCCCAGAGCAGCGCCCCGGCCGGATCCCGCACGCCGTCCCCGCCCCCGGCCTCGGCCTCGGCCTCGGTTCCGGCTCCGGTCTGGACGGCGCCGCGGGTGAGCGCCCACAGGGGCGCGTCCAGCTCGACGTCGTGCAGGGCCTGCGCGAGCACGCAGGTGAGGGCGAAGCCGGTCGTGAGCCCGGGGTGGTCGGGGTGGCGTGTCGTGTCGAGGCCGAGCAGTGACAGCACGCCGCCGCGGCCGGCGGTGGCACCGGGCCGGCCGAGGGCGCGCAGGCGGGCGGCGAGACGGGCCCGGTCGGTGTCCTCGTGGCGCAGCGGCACGCGGAGCACGGTGCCGCCGAGCCGCTCGACGATCCACGAGACGCGGGAGACCTCCTCGCCGGTGACGCCCGTGGGGGGGAGGAGCAGGAGCCAGCGGCCCACCAGCGGCGGCGGGGTGCCGTCCGTCCCGGGCAGGGCACCGGTGTGCGGGACGGGCCGGGAGTGCCAGTTGATCCGGTAACGCCACCCGTCCGGGCCGGCGGTGCCACCCGGGGTGAGCGTCCCGTCCGGGGCGGACGGCGTGGAGCGGCGGACCGGGTCGGTCCAGTGGCGGCGGCGCTGGAACGGGTAGGTGGGCAGGTGCCGGTGGGCGGGCCGGCGGCTGGTGGCGTGCGGGTTGTTGGCCGCCGGCCACGCGATCGGGGTGCCGTGGGTGTGCAGCTCGGCGAGGCCGATGTGCAGCGCGGTGGTCTCGGGCTGCCCGCGGCGCGCCGCGGTGACCACGCGGCCCTCGCCCAGGTACGGCGTCAGCGTGGGCTTCGGTCCGATCTCCAGGTAGGTGGTGATGTTCTCGGCCCGGGCCCGGACGGTGGCCTGGTGGAACCGGACGGGCTCGCGGATGTGGCGGACCCAGTACCCCGGGTCGGTGAGGTCGACCGGGGTGTCCGGGTCGGTGCTCAGGCGTCCGGTGAGGGCGGAGGCGATCGGGACGGTGGGCGGGTGGTAGGCGAGCGTGCGGGCGACGGCGGCGAAGCGGTCGAGGACGGGATCCATGTGCGCCGAGTGGAAGGCGTGGCTGACGGCGAGCCGGCGGGTCGGGCGCCCCTGCTCGGCCCAGCGCGCGGCGAGCGCGCCGACGGCGTCGGGATCACCGGCCACGACGACGGCCGTGGGGCCGTTGACGGCCGCGATGTCGACCAGGCCCGCGTACTCGGGCAGGCAGCGGCGGACCTCGTCCTCGGTCGCGCCGACGGCGGCCATGGCGCCGGGGGCACAGCTCTGCATGAGACGGCCGCGGGCGGCGACCAGCGCGGTCGCGTCGGGCAGGGTCCAGACGCCGGCGACGTGCGCCGCGGTGAACTCACCCACGGAGTGGCCGAGCAGCAGGTGCGGGGTGACGCCGAAGCTCTCCAGCAGCCGGAACAGGGCGCTCTGGTAGGCGAAGAGCGCGCACTGGGTGTACAGCGTCTGGTCCAGCAGGACGGCGGGCGCGGTGTCCGGGGCGGCGAACATCACGTCGCGCAGCGGCTCGTCGAGATGCGGGTCGAGGTGGTCGCACGCGGTGTCGAGCGCGCGGGCGAACGCCGGGTAGGCGGTGTGCAGGCGCCGTCCCATGCCGTGGAGCTGGCTGCCCTGGCCGGTGAACACCATCGCGATCCGGGTGCCGGCGGGGTCCGCGGGGGCGCTGCCGCGCAGGAGGGCGGGTGCCGCCCGCCCCGTGGCCAGCGTGCTCAGCGCCCGCACCAGGTGGGACGCCCGTTCCGCCGGCGGCCCGTCGAGGACGACGGCGGCCCGGGTGGCGAACCGGGCCCGCGTGCCCAGGGTGTGGGCGGCGTCGTCGACGGTGATGTCCGGGTGGCCGGTGAGATGGTCGGCGAGACGGGCGGCGTGCGCGCGCAGCGCGTCGTCACCGCGGGCGGAGAGGATCACCGTGGTGGGCAGGCTGGCCGCCCACCCGGGCGTGTCCCCGCCGGCGGTGGCGCTGTCCCCGGTGGCCCCGGCCCCGTCTTCGGTGGCGCCGGCCCCAGCCCCGTCGGCGTCGGCGGGTGTGGCCTGGGCGGGGATGCGGGCCGGGCCGGGGGGCTCCTCGAGGATGAGGTGGGCGTTGGTGCCCGAGACGCCGAAGGCGGAGACGGCGGCGCGGCGCGGCCGCGTGGTGGCGGGCCAGGGCGTGGACCTGGTGAGGAGGGTGACCGCGCCGGTGGACCAGTCCACGTGGGGGGTGGGGGCGGTGATGTGCAGGCTGGCCGGCAGGGTCTCGTGGCGTAGCGCCTCGATCATCTTGATCACGCCGGCGGTGCCGGCGGCGGCCTGGGCGTGGCCGATGTTGGACTTCAGCGAGCCCAGGTACAGCGGCCGGTCCGGGGACCGGCCGGCGCCGTAGGTCGCGAGCAGGGCGCGGGCCTCGATCGGGTCGCCGAGCGGGGTGCCGGTGCCGTGCGCCTCGACCGCGTCGACGTCGCCGGCGCGCAGGCCGGCGTTGGCCAGGGCCTGCTGGATGAGCCGCTGCTGGGACAGGCCGTTGGGGGCGGTCAGGCCGTTGCTGGCGCCGTCCTGGTTCACGGCGCTGCCCGCGACGACGGCCAGCACCGGCAGTTGCCGGGCGCGGGCGTGGGAGAGCCGGGTGAGTACGACCACGGTGGCGCCCTCGGCCCAGCCGGTGCCGTCGGCGTCGGCGGAGAACGCCTTGCACCGGCCGTCGGGCGCCAGCCCGCGCTTGCGGCTGAACTCCATCAGCATGGACGGCGTGCTCATCACGGTGACGCCGCCGGCGAGGGCCAGGTCGCACTCCCCGGAGTACAGGGCCTGGGCCGCCAGGTGGACGGCGACGAGCGAGGCGGAGCACTGGGTGTCCACCGTCAGCGCGGGGCCCTCGAAGCCGAACGTGTAGGAGACCCGGCCGGCGATCACCCCCAGCGCGTTGCCGGTCAGCAGATGGCCCTGCAGCTCGGCGGGGGCGTCGTGCCACGGCGGGCCGTAGTCCTGCAGGGAGACGCCGGTGAACACCCCGGTGCGGCTGCCGCGCAGCTGGTGCGGGTCGATGCCCGCGTGCTCGAACGCCTCCCAGGACACCTCCAGCATGAGCCGCTGCTGCGGGTCCATCGCGGTGGCCTCCCGGGGGCCGATCCCGAAGAAGCCCGCGTCGAACAGGCCCACACCGGGGAGGAAACCGCCCTGGCGGGTGTAGGCGGTACCCGGATGCTCGGGGTCCGGGTGGTAGATGCCGTCGAGGTCCCAGCCACGGTCCGTCGGCAGGCCGGCCACGACGTCACGGCCCTGCGCCACCAGCTCCCACAGCGCCGCCGGAGAGTCGGCGCCGGGCAGCCGGCAGCCCAGGCCGACGACGACCACGGGATCGGCGCCGCGCCCGCCCCCCGCCGCCGGCGCGGCCGGCGCGGGTGCCGGGCCGGCCGTCTCCTCGCGCACGCCCAGGATCTCGGCGTGCAGGAACGACGCCACCGCCTTCGGCGTGGGGCGCTCGAAGAGCACCGTCGCCGGCAGCCGCACCCCGGTCGCCGCGGTGAGCTTCGCCCGCAGGACGTCCGCTATGCGCCGGTAGACCCCCAGCGCGCGCCAGGGGGCGCCGCGGTCGACTCCCGCCGAACCGCCCCGGCCGCCGGTGACCACGACCACGTGGTCGACGACGAGGTCCAGCAGCGCCTCGATCTGGGCGGCCGGCGACAGCTCGACGAGCCGGGCCCGCCACGCGTCGCGGGCCTGGTCCGCGGTCTCGCCGGAGTGGCCCTGCTCTGGGCGGGTGCTGTCCATCCGAACACTCCTGACGTGCGCAGGCGGGGCGCCGCGGCGCTCCGCCGGGGCGATTTCCCGTGACCTTTGGCCTTTTCGGCGGTTCCCGGTCCGGCCGGTGCGGAGAACGCGGGCGGGAGAACCGGTTCGCCCCGCGCGCGGAAGTCGTCGGGCGGCTCCGGCGGATATCAGGCCCGGTCGGGACCGTTCCGCACCCCGGCCGGCGAAGAAGCCGACGGAGCGACCACGGGCGAATCGTGCCCCACGCCGGGTAAGGGCTCAAAATAGGGATGGCGCCATCGGGCTACGCCGAACGGGGGAACGGGCCGTACTCCGGTCCCGCGGCGGCGGGTCATTCCGCCCGCGTCCGGGTGTCGAGAAGCAGGTGTCCGACCCGAACGCGTGAGACGTTCGGGCCATTGGCCGGCCTCGACGGATTGTCGATATCACCATCGATCCGTAGTGTCGCTTTCCGCTGACGCCGGGGGCGTCACCGCCATCGCCCGACAGAGGAGCGAGGACGCGCATGCGAGAGACCACGCCGCCGGGCACCCCGGCGGCCCCGGCCGGCGACCAGGCGCCGCGGGGCGGCTGGCCCCGCCCGGCCCGGCGGCTGACCAGGGCGCTCGGTCGCGGCGGTGTCGGGCGTCTCGCCCCTCCGCGACCGCGTATCGAGGTCGGGGACGACTGGCGCCGGTGCGGTGCCGGTGACGGCGGCTGCGGCGTGCTGCTGCCGCTGGGCCAGCAGACCTGCCCGCGCTGCGGCCGGACGAACCGGGAGGACCTGGCTCCGCTGAACCTCCGCCGGAGCGGTGCCTGACCGGGCGGTACCCGGCCGGGTCGACATCGCTCCCGCCCCGGTGCGACCCGTTGTCGCCGGGCAGCCCGGAGTAGATTCCGGCGCGCATTCATCAAAAGGTGTTACCGGGCCGGGCGAGGACTGTTGTCGAGCGCCACCGGAGCGTCGGAATGGCCGGGCGATATGGAACGATAAGGACATGTACTCCGCCGAGATCAATCGCAAGCAGCCGGCCTGCCTGCTGCTCGTCATCGATCACTCGACATCGATGGCCGAGACCTGGGCCGGTGGCGCGATGAGCAAGGCAGACCAGCTCGCGCTCGCCGTCAATCGGCTTCTCGGCAACGCCGTGCTGCTCTGCAGTAAAGGTGACGACCGCGTCCACGACTATTTCGAGGTAGGAATTCTGGGCTATGGGCGCGGTGTGTCGCCCGTCCTGTACGGCTCGAACGCGAGCCGGCCGCTGCTGCCCATCAGCGAGGTGGCGCTGAACCCGAACCGGGTCGACCACGTGCTGCGCCGGATCTCCGACGGCGCCGGCGGCCTGGTCGAGGTGCAGACGCCGATCCCGGCCTGGGTGGACCCGGTCGCGGACGGCTGGACCCCGATGGCGGAGGCGCTGACGACGGCCGCCTGGATCATCGACGAATGGTGCCGGGGGCACGCCTCCAGCTTCCCGCCGATCGTGGTCAACATCACCGACGGTCAGAGCACGGACGGTGACCCGCGGATCGCCGCCGCCCGGGTGCGCGCCGCCGGCACGGCCGACGGCGACGCGCTGCTGTTCAACGCCCACCTGTCGGCCACGGCGCGTAACACCGTCACGTTTCCCGACGACCGGGCCGACCTGCCCGACGACTTCGCCCGCGCGCTGTTCGACATGTCCAGCGCGCTGCCCCCCACCATGGTGGCGGCGGCCGGCAGCCTGGGCTATCCCGCCGGCGCGGGCTCACGCGGATTCCTCTACAACGCCGACGTCACCGCGCTGATCGAGTTCCTCGACATCGGGACCCGGGCGGTCACACCGACCGGCCTGCGGGACCTGGCCGTCGGGCCACGGTCGGCGGGATGACCCCGCTGCCCGCCACCGCCACCGCCCCGGCGGTGCCGCCGCTCGCGCCGAGCCCTCCGAGCCCCCCGCGCCCGTCCGCGGGAGTGGTCGTCCTGGCGGCGACCGCGCACTCGGTGCCGAAACTCGGCCGGTCGCCGGCGGAGAACGAGGACAGCTGCGCGCTGCGTCCGGAGCGCGGCCGGTTCGCCGTCGCCGACGGGGCGTCGACCTCGGCCCGCCCTGAGGTGTGGAGCCGGCTGCTGGTCGACGCCTACGCCCACGACGGGCTCGACCCGCTGGCGCCCGACGTCCTGGGCGCGCTGCGTGAGCGCTGGCGGGCCCAGGTGAGCCGGCCGGGGCTGCCCTGGTTCGCGCGGGCGAAGCTGCAGTCGGGCGCCGACGCCTCTTTCCTCGGGCTTTCCGTCGACGTCGTGAACCGGTGCTGGACCGCGACGTGCGTCGGTGACTCGTGCGTGTTCCACCTGCGCGACGGGGAGACGCGCGCGGTGGGCCCGGTCGGACGGTCCGCCGACTTCACCCGGTTCGCCCAGCTGGTCGCCAGCCGCGGCCCGACCGCCCCGGAACCGACCCTGCTCACCGGTGAGCTGCGGCCGGGCGACGTGTTCGTCCTCGCCACCGACGCGCTCGCCCGGCTCCTGCTGTACGCGACCGAGACCCGCGGCCGGATGCCGGCGCCCGACCGGCTCGCGCGGACCGCCGGCCGGTTCTCCCGCGCCGTCGCCGCCTACCGGCATCACGGGCTGCTCGCCAACGACGACACGACGATCTGCGTGGTGCGTGCGGTGCCACCACGCGGGCCGGGCCGCGCCGACGGCCCGTGCCGGCCCGAGGGCGTGTGAATTGAAGCTGCCGACCCTGCTCGACTACCAGCAGGCCGTCCAGGTCCCGCGGCTGGCGTTCCTGGACGACCGGCTGCGCGCGAGCGTGCCGCGGCTGACCCCGCTGGGCATGCCGGCGGTCGCCACCGGCGGGTTCGCCCTGACCTTCGACGTCAGCCTGGACGGCCGGCGCCACGCCGTGCGCTGCTTCCACCGGCACAGCGACAACCTGGAGCTGCGCTACGCGTGCATCGCCGAGTTCGTCCGCTCGGCCGCGCTGGACTTCCTGGTCGGCGTGGACTACCAGCCGGCCGGGATCCGGGTGCGCGGCCACTGCTGGCCGATCGTGCGGATGGAGTGGATCGACGGCGCGCGGCTCGACGACTGGGTCCAGGAGAACCTGGACCGGCCGGCGCGCCTCGACCGGGTCCGGCTCGGCCTGGGCTACGCCGTCGCCGAGCTGCGCCGCCGCGGTGCCGCGCACGGCGACCTGCAGCACGGCAACATCCTGGTGCTGCCGGACACGTCCGTGCGGCTCGTCGACTACGACGGGATGTACCTGCCGGGGCTCGGCGGGCTCGGCGCCTCCGAGCGGGGCCACCGCAACTACCAGCATCCGGACCGCTCGAACCAGTACGACGTCACCCTCGACCGCTTCGCCGAGGAAGTGATCACGGTGTCGCTGGCCGCCCTGGCCCGGAATCCGGGCCTGTGGCGTGAGTTCAACACCGGCGAGAACCTGATCTTCTCGGCGGCCGACTTCGCCGATCCGTCGGCCTCGGCGCTGTTCGCCCGCCTCGAGCGGATGCCCGGGGTCGCGGCCACCGCGCGCCGGCTGCGGGACGCCTGCCTGGTCGACTTCCAGGACGTGCCGGCGGTGCTGGACGCCGACGCGCTCGCCCCGTATCGGTCGGGCCCGGCGGGCGCCGGCCCGGTGCCGGTGGGCGGGCCCAGGGCGCTGGCCCGGCAACCGCGCCCGGCCGGGGTGGCCGTCCCTGCCGCCCCGGCCGGTGTGGCCGGTGTGGTCGGCGTGGTCAGCACCGTGAGCGCGGCACGGTACCTGCGTACCCGGCCGCTGCGCCCGGCCCCGCTGCCCGTCGGCGGGCCCGGGGTGCTCTCCGCGCTCGACCGGGCGGGCCTGCTCGCCCGCCGCGGTGAGGAGACCACCGTCGTCGGCCGGGTCGTCCGGGTCCGTCAGCTGGAACGGACCGGCCTGATCACCGTCCTGGAGTTCGGGGACGACCGCGGCGGCGGCTTCAGCGTCGTCGGGTGGGACCGGGTCAGCCGGGAGCTCATCGCGACCCACGGCGACCCGGCGCGGCTCGAGGGCACCTGGGTACGGGTGATCGGGCAGCTGGCCGTGGACGACCGGGGGAGCCTGTCGCCGGCGCCCACCACGACGTCGCCGGCGCGGGCCGTCCGGCCGACCGGGCCCAGCTGGTCCAGCCGGCCCAACGCGTCCAACGCCGGGCGGCCGCCCGCGCCCCGGATCGAGCTGCGCCGGGGCAGCCTGCTGCGGGTGCTCACCGAACGCCAGGCGGCGAGCCTGCTGAACCGGCCCGGGACGGTGCCCGCCGCGCCCGCGACCCGTTCGGCCTACGGGTCGGGGCCGGTCCTGCCGACCCGGCGGCCGCTGCCGGCGCCATCGGTGCCGGGGCCGACGCTCACCCGCGCGCCGTCGTGGCGCGGATGGAGCTGACGGCACCGCCCGCCGGGGCCGGAGACACCCCCGCGATCGTGGTACCCCTGGCCCAGACGGGCGATGCCCGTATAGCCCGGGACTAGTCCCCCCGCAAGGCCCGAAAAACCCATGCCACCAGGGAAAACACGCCCCGATCGGCGGGCCGTGGGTGGCCCGTCCGGCCACCCGCCGGGCGGTGTCGAGGGGCCCGGGGCGATCTGTTCGCGGGCCGGCCCCGGCCGGCGGCGAATTCCTGATGACGGCCGTCCCTGCCCCGATGGCCGTTGCCGCGCAGAGCGGCCCCGCCGCCCTGACCCCCGCGGCGGGGCCGCACCCCGGCCGCCCTGACCCCCGCGGCGGGGCCGCACCCCGGCCGCCCTGACCCCCGCGGCGGGGCCGCACCCCGGCCGCCCTGATCCCGCGGCAGAGCCGCACCCCCGCCGCCCTGACTTCCGCGGCGGGGCCCCACCGCCGGCCCGTCCGAAACAGGCGCCTATTCGTACGGATAATTAAGCGCATGGGGATGGCTGGTCGGCGGGCGCTGGTGATCGGTGGGGGCATCGCGGGACCCGCGGCGGCGATCGCGCTGGCCCGGTCCGGCATCCGTCCCACGGTCTTCGAGGCCGACCCCGATCCCGAGGCCGCCGCCGGCCTGCTGCTCGGCATCGCCCCGAACGGCTTACGCGGCCTGGAGCTCCTCGACATCCAGGGCCTCGACGAGGCCGGGCACCCCTCGGCGGGAAACCACTTCGTCGACGCCCACGGCCGTCACCTCGGCACGATCGAGGCACCCTCCCGGGTGATCCGGCGCAGCGAACTGCGCCAGGTGCTGCTGCGCGAGCTCGACCGGCGCGGGATCCCGGTCGTCCCGGGCCGCCGGTTCGACTCGGTGGACGACCGGGGTGAGGCCGGCGTCCGCGCCTACTTCGCCGACGGCTCCAGCGCCGCGGGCGACTTCCTGCTCGGTTGCGACGGCCTGCGCTCCCGGGTGCGCCGCCACGTCGCGCCCGGGACGCCCTGGCCGACCTTCGCCGGCCTGGTGACCGTCGGCGGGTTCGCGGACCGGGCCGGCCGCTTGTACAAGACCGGCATGCTCGAGTTCACCGTCGTCGGCACCGGGACGTTCATCCACTACGGCACGCCGGGCGGCGAGGTGATGTGGGCGATGTCGATGGTGTCCGCCGACCCGTGGCCCTCCCCGCGCACCGCCGCCGGCCAGGAACAGGTGCGCCGCCGGCTGCTCACCCGGCTGGAGCGGGCCCCCGCCCACCTGCGAGCGGTCGTGGACGCCACCGACCGGCTCGAACGGCTCCCGCTGTCCGTCCTGGAGCCGGCCGGGACCTGGTACCGGCGCAACGTCTGCCTGCTCGGGGACGCCGCCCACGCGATGCTCCCGCACGCCGGCCAGGGGGCGTCCATGGCGATCGAGGACGCGATCGTGCTCGGCCGCTGCCTGCGCGACGCCCCGACGGCCCCGATCGGCTTCGCCGCCTACCGGGCGGCCCGCGCGGAGCGGGTGGCGCACGTCCACCGGCTGGCCCGGCGCAACCGGCCGCGCACCCCGCCGCCGAACGCCCCCGCCCGCTGGATGCGGGACCACATCGTCCCGGTGGCGATGAAGGTCGGCCTGCGCCAGATGGCCGCCGTGTACGACTACCGGATCGCCTGGGACGAGCCGTCCCCCGGGCGCGACCCGCTCTCGGCCCTGCTCTGAAGACCGGCCCTGCTCTGAAGACCGGCCGTCCCCGCGGCAGTCAGTCAGCGCGGGCGGTCGGTGCCCCTGGTGAACAGCGCGACGCACAGGACGAGCAGCGGGCCGCAGACCAGCAGCCCGGCCTCGGGCCCGACCAGGGTCCACAGCCCGCCGGCGGTGATCGTCGCGACGACCCGGCCGGCGCTCTGCAGCCCGGACAGCGCGCCGAACACGGCCCGGTGCGTCTCCGGCGGGGTGAGCCGCCCGGCGCCGGTGTACTCGGCCGCGTCGACCGCGCCCGCCGCCGTGCCGGCGAGCAGGAAACAGACGGTCATCGCGGTCAGGTCACCCTCGCCGGCGAAGGCGAAACCCGCGTACGCGCCGAGCAGGAAGGCCGCGCCGGTGGCGATCACCCGGCCGGCCCCGAACCGGTCGGCGAGCCGGCCGCCCCACACCGCCGCGGCGGCCGAGGACAGATGGAACACGCCGTAGAGCACGGCGACCGCCTGCAGCTGGCTGAGCCGTCCGGTGCCGTCGGGCAGCAGCTTGCTGGCCCGCAGCAGCAGGAGCACGGCCGCGATGTTGGACGCCTCGTAGCAGGCGATGCCCAGGGCGAGCCGGCGCAGCGGCGGCTGGCGCAGCAGCGAGAGCTCGGGCCGGGCCTGGGTCGGGACGCCGTGGTCGAGCGCGTCCCGCCCGCGCAGGGTGCCGTGCGTGCTCACGGCGACTGCGGCGACCACCGGGACCAGCGCGAGCAGGATCACCGTCCGCACCTCGACGAACGCCAGCAGCAGCGCCGCCGCGAGCGCGCCGAAGGCGGCGCCGAGGGCCCCCACGGAGCGTTCGAGGCCGAGCCGGGCGCCCAGCTCGCTCGGCGTGCCGGTCGCGCTCGCCACCTCCAGCAGCGGCGGGGTGCCCACCCCGCGCGCCACCCAAGACCCCGACCGGCACGCCCCGGCCTGCCAGACGGCGTTGCTGCCGGCCAGGAAGGCGGCGGCCAGCGCCAGCCCGGTGTTCCCGGCGACGGTGAACGGCCCGCGCAGGCCGGGCCGGCGGTCGGCGAGCTTCGTCGCCCCGGCCCGGGCCGCGCTGCCGCCGGCCCGCCCCGCCGCCTCGATCCCGGCGAGCGCGATCGGCGCGGCCCCCAGCGTGCCGGCGATGAACGGTGCGACCACCGCCGTCGTGCTCTCCAGCCCGACGGCGGAGAACAGCAGCGGCAGCCGGGCGTGCGTGAGCGAGACCGGCCGCGCGGCGGCCGGTGCGACAGGTGGGGCAGCCCCGGGCGGGGCCGGCGCGGGGGAGGCGGGGGACCCGTCGTCTGCGCGGCCTCGCGGCGCGGCGGGAGGCGAAACCGACACGCCGGGATCGTACGGTGCTTTCCGGCGACAGGTTATGAGACCTGCGATGTCGGTCAACTGACGTTACCTGGGACGTCGCGCCGCCGAGGTGGCCAGCGCCGGCGGCATGGGCCGCTCAGCCGGTGCGGGGCGGCAGGGGGAGCGGGAGGGCGGGCAGGCCGTCGATGCTCGCGCCGTTGTACGGGACCCGCTTGCAGTAGGCGCTGAACTCGGGGTCGGTCTTGCGGTCGAAGTACTGGGCGTGCAGTGGACGCTCGTCCCGGTAGTCCAGGAACGGGACGGCGTAGCCGCAGCTGTCGCTGATCCGCTGCGCGGAGATCAGGATGATCGCCCGCAGCCCGCTCGCGGCCGCCTGGTCCGCCGGGAACCGGGCGATCAGCTCCGGCCACCGCGGGTCGTCCCGGAACACCGGCTCACCGGTCCCGTGCACCCGCAGGATCTTCGGTGGCCCGTCGAAGGCGCACCACATGAGGGTGATCCGGCCGTTCTCGCGCAGGTGCGCGATCGTCTCCGCGTGGCTGCCGCCGAAGTCGAGGTAGGCGACCGTCCGTTCGTCGAGCACGGTGAGCGAACCGTCGCGGCCCTTCGGCGAGAGGTTGACGTGGCTGTCGGCGGAGAGCGGCGCCGACGCCACGAAGAAGATCTTCTGGTCCTCGATGAACGACCGCAGCCGGTCGTCGATCCGGTCATAGGTACGCCCCATTCTCAAAATTATCCGCGCTCGGGCGGCCCGCCCACCGGCTTTCGGGAGCGGTGTCCGGAGCCAGTCGGGCGGCGGCGGTGAGATGGCGCGTGGGTAGCCGGGTGGTCACCGCGTATCTACCTGTGGACGGGCTCTGGCCCGGTGGTCGCCGTGCGCGCGGTGGTGGGCCGCCGGCCGGGTGCCACCGGGCGCCGAGCCGGTCGGGCACGGCGAGCACGTCCGCCTGATGTCCGATGCCCGACGCGAGATGTCCGATGTCCGATCACGAGTGATCCGGTGGTGACCGTGGACCCGTCCGACGCAGCGGCCCAGGAACCTGGCGGTCGGAGGAGCTGGTGGCGTTGAAGTCGCTGCGGGCCGGCGACCCGCTCGTCGTGGGGCCCTACCGGCTGGCGGCCCGGCTGGGCAGCGGCGGCATGGGTGTGGTGTACCTCGGGGTGGACGGCGCCGGCTGCCAGGCCGCCGTCAAGGTGCTGCGCGACGAGTACCTCGAGGACGAGGGCTTCCGTCGCCGGTTCACCCGGGAGGCCGCCGCGATCGCCGTCATCGACAGCCCGCGGGTCGCCCGCCTCCTGGACGCCGAACCGGCCGGTGACCCGCCGTGGATCGCCACCGAGTACGTCTACGGCCCCACCCTGCTCGGCGCCGTCGCGGCGGACGGCCCGGCCGGACGGGAGGCGCTGCGCGCCCTCGCGACCGGCCTCGCCGAGGCGTTGCGCGCGATCCACGACGTCGACGTGGTGCACCGCGACCTCAAGCCGAGCAACGTCATCCTCGCCGCGGACGGCCCGAAGGTGATCGACTTCGGCATCGCCGCCGGGCTGCCGGGGACGATGACGGCCTCCGGGGTGGTGCTGGGCAGCGTCGGCTACATGGCCCCCGAACTGATCGCCGGTGACAACCGGCCGGGCCCGGCCGCCGACGTCTTCGGCTGGGCGCTGACGGTCGCGTTCGCGGCGACCGGGCGGGCGCCGTTCGGGGACGGGCCGCTGCAGGCGCTCGTGCTGCGCACGGTGCAGGGTGACGCCGACATCGAGGGCGTTCCCGCCGACCTGCGTCCGGTGGTCACGACGGCGCTGCGCAAGCGGCCCGAGCTGCGCCCGGCCGCGGCGGAGCTGCTGCGCTGGCTGGTCTCCGGTGACGTGCCGGCCGGCATCGACCCGCGACCGGACGCCGAGCGGGTCCTCGAGGTCGTCACCGGCCCGAACGCCCCGGTGGGTAGGGATGCCGCGGTGGGTCGGGCTGCCCTGGTGGGCGCGGGCGCCGCCGGGGACGTCCCGCCCGGCCGTCCGGGTCCGCGTCGTCGGGCGCCGGCGGCGGGCCGCCGGCTGGTCCCGGCCGCCGGGGTCGTCGCCATCGTCGCCGCGGCGGCCGGGATGAACGTCGTCCCGGGGGACGCGCTGACCGCCGCGCAGTCCAGCCGGGTCGGGCAGGCGGCGCTGCCCGCGGTGAGCGCGGACGGGGCCGGCCCGACGGCGGAGTCGCCGGCGGCGCGCGACGGGCGGGACCGGGCGGCCGTGCCGGCGCCCCCACCCGCGCCCGCGCCCGGCGAGCCGCCCACCGCGACCGCCGCCGGCGCCACCACCGCGGTCATCACCGGGGCCGGCCGCTCGGCGTCGGCCTCCGCGCGGCGCGGGTGGGCCGGGCACCCCGCCACCGCCGGGACGGCGGCGGAGTCGGCGCTGGCCGGCCTCGACCGGCTGCTCGCCCCGTGGCGGCCGGTGGTGGGGGAGGCGGCGGCCCCGCGGATCCCCGACCTGCCCGACCTGCCGGACCTGCCGAGTCCGGCCGAGGTGTCGGAGGTGTCCGTCGACCTGCCGGGACCGCGGTCGGTCCTGGTGCTCTCCCGCCGCCCGTCCGACATCCTCTCCCGGTCACCCGTGCCGTCGGTCGAACTGCTCCGAACACTGTCCTGGACGCGGTCGAAACCCGGAGAACGTGCTGGTCGGGGTGCCTTCCGGGGGTATTGACCCGGCCGTGTCCACCGGCCGGCCGCCGGCATGACAAATCGTTTCCCCATACCAGGGGGCAGTGCCGGCCCCGGCGAGTTCCGCCAGATGTCGGCGTCGCTCCGTGCGCTGCCTGTTCTGCCGGCGTGAAACGGCACCGGTTATTCCCCCACTGTGCGCGAGCAGGTGATACTGACGTGTTCGCACGAGGGGGGAGTCGTGAATGGCGCCGCGGGCCATGGTGGAGCCGGTCGCCTTCCTGAGCTATGCGCACAAGGACGACACGGGTCGTGGCCGTCTCACGAGGCTCAGGGCGGATCTGGAGCACGAGCTCTGCGAACGCTCCGGGCGGGACATCAAGATCTTTCAGGATCGCAGCGACATCGTCGCGGGTGACGTCTGGCGGCCCACGCTCGAGACCGGGCTGGGCAAGGTCCTGTTCCTGCTGCCGGTGGTGTCCCCCGCCTTCGCGGCCAGCGACGAGTGCCTCCGCGAGTTCACCCAGTTCCTGGCGCTGGAACGCGCCGAGCAGTCCAGGCACGGTGTGCGCCGCCGGATAATCCCGATCTACTGGTCCGAGATGGACCTGGCCGGGCTGCTCGCCGCCGCCGAGGAAAGCGGCGACGACCGGCGTGCCGCCATGCTCCGGGTACTGCGCGATCGTCAGCACCACGGATCCCGGCCCCTGAGCGCCCTGCGCCCGAGCAGCGGGACGTACGTGCGGGAGGTCGGCCGCCTGGCGCAGGTCATGGCGGACCGGCTGCCCCCGCCGCCGACCCTCGGGCGCCGGGTGGCGGCGTCGGTGTCCCTCCTGACCCACCGCCGCGGCCGGGTGCGGACGACCCTCGTCGCGACGACCACCGTCCTGGCGGTCCTGGTCGCGTTCGGGCTCTGGAACATCCTCGGAGCCGGCGACGGGGGCGGCACCGCCGCCGGCCCGGACACCGGCGGCCCCTGCGGCACGGCGGCGCTGGAGGCGATGCGGTCGCGTCAGACCGCGGCCATCCCGGGGAAGCTGCAGTGCGTCGGGGTCCGGACGGACGCGGCCGGGGCCTTCGCCGTCGCCGACCCGAACTCCGGTGTCGGCGCGCCGGCGGGCACGGGCCCGCTGGCGGGCGGGCCGGTGGGCGCGGCGGTGCCCAGCGCCGTCGAGCGGAGCGTCGAGGCGGCCTGGCGGGAGGTCGTGGCCGAGAACGAGCGGGCCGACCGCGAGCACGGCACGCCGACCGGCCGGCTGACCGTCGTGCTGGCCGGCCACCTGAGCTCCGGGGAGGAGACCGACGGGCTCGACAACGTCGAACTGCTCACCGCGCTGACCGCGATGCGTCGGTTCAACGCCACGCACCCCGACGGCCCCCGGATGCGGGTGTGGGCCGCGAACCTCGGCGGGGACGCGGAGTTCGCCGCCCAGGCCGGGGACAGGATCCGCGAGGCGACCAGGAACGCCGGACCGGTGATCGTCGTGGGGCTCGGCCAGACCCGGGACGACTCGGAGAAAATGATCAACGATATCGGCCAGACGGAGCTCGCCGGCAACACGAGTGCCTTCTCCGGCGTGCCGATGATCGCGGCCACCCAGTCAGGGACGGACCTCACCGGGGAACCCGGCTACTTCCGAATCGGCGGATCCGACGACCGGCAGGCCGAGATGGGCCTGTCCTGGGCGCCGCGGGGCCAGCTCGACCAGGTCGTGCCGTTCATCGTCTACGACGAGGCGGACCGCTGGGGCCGCAGCATGCTCGACGCCTACACCGGCAAGCTGACCAGCCCCGAGTACGAGTCCAGGTTCAGCGGCACCGCTTTCGAGACCCTGCTCGACCAGCGCGTGATCACCTACTCGACGGACCCCGACACCCCGAGACCGCTGGGCCAGGCGCTCGCCGACCCGCAGGCCAGAATCTGCGGGGACAATCCCGAGATAGCCGGGGTCGAGGTGACCGACGCACCCCGGCTCATCATCTACGCCGGGCGGACGGCCGAGCTCCCCGAGCTGCTCACCCTGCTCATGACCCTGCCCGCGAAGTGCCGGAGCAACATCCACGTGCTGGGCGGGGACGCGCTTTCCGACCTGCGTGACGGAGACGCCTGGGAGACCGTCCAGGAAATTCTCGAGAAAGACCCGGCCACCCGGCCGAAGCTCCTGTTCTCGGCTTTTGGCCCGGAGGACCCGAGTTCGGCGCGGACACTGTTCGACAACGGTCTCATCGCCGACTTCGGCCCGGCCGTGAGCGAGTTCCGCAGGGTCCGGGACCAGCTCCCGGAGGAGGACCGGCCCAGGTTCGCGGAGTTCCCCGACTCTGCCGCCTGGGCCCTGTACGACGCCGTCACGCTCGCCGGGCAGGTCGGGCTGCGCGCCGAGTCGTGCCGGCGGGAACCGGCCCTGGCCGGCTGCCGCGAGCTGCTGGAGCGGGCTGACGCCGTCCGGGAGACCGCGCGCCGCCGGCCGGTCCTCGGTTTCGACGGTTTCGACCTCTACGTCGCGCTCCGCGAGGTCTACCAGGGCCGGAGCGGCTTCGTGGGAGTCACCGGGCCCCTGCACGCCGGCGTGCCCGACCGCGCGCTCGACGTGCCCGACCAGGGCGGCGGCCTGGATCCGACCGGGAAGCTGATGGCGGTCTACGAGCTCTCCGCGGAGCCGTCGCGCGCGGTCACCACCCTGCGCTGCGCCATCCCGGACCCGCGGGTCCCGGCGGCGGCGAGCACGCGTTGCGACGACGGCAGGCTCCGCCCGCAAGCACCCTGAACCGACCGCGGCCGCCGGGGCACCGCCACCGCCACCGCCTTCAGTGGGACCGCGCGATCGCGCGGAACGCCCCGTCGAGGTCGGCGAGAATGTCGTCCACGCCCTCGATGCCGACGCAGAGCCGCACCAGGTCGGCGGACACCCCGCTGGTGAGCCGCTCGTCCTCGCGCAGCTGCGCGTGTGTGGTGGACGCCGGGTGGATGGCCAGCGACCGGACGTCGCCGACGTTCGCCAGGTGGCTGTGCAGCTGCAGCGCCTCGATGAACCGCGGCCCGAGCAGGGCCCCGCCGCGCAGGCCGAACGCGACGACCGCCCCGGTGCCGCGGGGCAGGTAGCGCGCCGCCGCGGCGTGCCACGGGCTGGAGGGCAGGCCCGGGTAGGCGACCCAGCCCACCTCGTCGCGCGCCTCGAGCCACTCGGCGACACGCAACGCGTTGGCGCTGTGCCGCTCCATCCGCAGCGAGAGCGTCTCCAGGCCCTGCAGCAGCAGGAACGCGTTCATCGGCGCCAGCGCCGGGCCGAGGTCGCGCAGCAGCCGGGCGCGGGCCCGCAGGATGAAGGCCGTCTCGGGGAACTCGTCGAGGAACACCAGGCCGTCGTAGGCCGGGTCCGGTTCGGTGAACCGCGGGTAGCGCCCGTTGCCCCAGTCGAACCGGCCGCCGTCCACGACGATCCCGCCGATGGACGTGCCGTGCCCGCCGATGAACTTCGTGGCCGAGTGCAGCACGATGTCCGCCCCGTGCTCCAGCGGGCGGGTCAGGTAGGGCGAGGCCAGCGTGTTGTCGACGAGCAGTGGGATCCCGGCCTCGTGCGCGACGTCCGCGATGCCGGCGATGTCGAGGACGTTCCCGCGCGGGTTGCCGATCGTCTCCCCATAGCACGCCGCGGTGTTCGGGCGGATCGCCGCGCGCCAGGCGTCGAGGTCGTCGGGGTCGTCAACGAACGTGGTCTCAATGCCGAGATCGGCGAGGGTGTGCCGGAACAGGGCGTACGTTCCGCCATAGAGCGACGCGGACGAGACGAGGTGATCGCCGGCGGAGGCGAGGTTGAGGACGGCCAGGGTCTGCGCGGCCTGCCCGCTGGCTGTCGCGAGGGCGGCGACACCGCCCTCCAGATCGGCCACCCGCTGCTCGAGGGCGTCCTGGGTCGGGTTGACCACCCGGGTGTAGGTGAACCCCGTCTCGGTGAGGGCGAACAGGCCGGCGGCGTGGGCCACGTCCGGGAACACGAACGAGGTGCTCTGGTAGATCGGCACCGCGCGGGCCCCGGTCGTGGGATCGGGGCGGGTGCCGGCGTGGATCTGCCGGGTCTCGAATGACCAGTCCGGAGTGCCCGCCACCGGCTGCCCCGGCCGCCCCGGTTCACCGGTCTCCCGGGGCGGCGGCGCGACGGCCTTCCGGCCCGCGGGCGCGGCGGTGTTCCGCCGGGCCGGGGAGGCCCCGATCGTGTCGGTCACGCGCCGCCTCCGCTCGGGAGCGTCACATCGGCGTAGTGGCGGCGGGCCACTTCTGGATGGCTGCGCAGCCAGCTTTTCAAGGTGTTCGTCCCGTGCTGGGCGAAGATCGGGTTCTCCGGGTCGGGTGGTTCGGCGTCGGGGATCTCCGCGAGGAGCGCGGCGGGCAGCGGCATGGGTTCGAGGGTGGCCGACAGCCGTGGTCCGAAGAAGAACGCCACGGACACCCGCTCGTGGCCTGGTGGTGGGCTTACGACGCGGTGGACGGTCGCCCGGTAGTAACGCCGGGTGGCCAGCTCGAACATCTCGCCGATGTTCACCACGAAGGCGCCGGGCACCGCCTCGGCGTCGATCCAGCCGCCCCCGCCGTCGGCGACCTGCAGACCGGACCGGCCGCCGGGGGAGCCGCCCGGATCCGCGGGGGAGCCGCCCGGGTGTGCCGGGCGAACGTCGTCCTGCAGGACGAAGGTCAGGAAGCCGCCGTCCTTGTGCGCGCCGACGCCCTGGCCGTCCTCCTGATCGTGCTCGCCGGCGTCCCGCCCGGCCGCCGCGCCGGCCGGTGCCGGCAGGTAACGCAGCAGCTTCAGGTGGGAGCGGGGCTCGGTGGCGAAGGTCGGGTCGAGGTGGTCGGGCGGCAGTCCCAGCGACTCGGCGAGCGCGCGCACCAGCACCCGGGCGACGCGTCCCAGCTCGGCCAGGTAGTCCAGGGCGGCCCCGCGCAGTTCCGGTACGGCCGCCGGCCACTGGTTCGGCCCGTCCAGGCGCAGGTAGGGCGGGTCGTCGGGCCCGAGGACGCGGGCCGGCCGCTCGTCGGAGATGTCGATCTGCTCGCGGAGGTCCGGTCTGCCCCGGGTGATCTCGTGCCCGAGACGGGTGTAGCCGCGGAAATGCGGGGAGTGGATGTTCTCGATCTCGAGCCTGGTGGCGAGCGGCAGGTCGAAGAACGCGCGGCTCACCGCGATGATCCGTTCGGTGTGGGCGGCGGGGACGCCGTGCCCGGTCAGTTGGAGGAAGCCCGGGTCGCGGCAGGCGGCCCGCAGCGCGTCCAGGAAGTCCGCTCGCTCGGCCCGCCCGGCCGGCGCGGTGTAGTGCCGCAGGTCGAGAACGGGCAGCCGCACCGCACCCGCGCCACCCGCCGGGTGCGGGCGAGCGGGGGAAGCGGCGGGGGAGTCGGGCATCGAGCCTCCCTGCTCCGGGCGGGACGCGTCCGCGGGACTTTACTCGCTTTCCCGATCGGACAGGTGTTTTTCCGTGACCGGCGAGGTCGCGGGCTCGCGGGACGTTCCGCGGTCTGTCGGTGACCTACCGGAGTGTGGCGTGGGACACATCGAACGCGTGTTGTCGACCTTGTGTCCGGCGTGTTTCGGTTCCGGCATGCCGACTCCGCTCATGCTGGTGCGTCGGGAGCACATCGATCTGCTCCGCGTCACCTCGGCCGCCTGTACCGGCGGCCGGCCGCTCGGCTAGTCCCCGCCGCGGGCGATCGCGACACCCCGCTCCACCACGTGCCCCGCCACCACGTGCCCCGCTCCACCGGGCGGCCCGTTCCCGTGGGCGGCGTTCCATGGACCGCGGGCATCCGTCCCGGCGACGTCCGCCACCGTCTGCGGGAAGCGCGCCCGGCCCGTGACCTGGTGAGATCGTGGCGGCACGGCGTGTATCCGCGCCTTTCCGCCTCGGGCGGGGCATCCTTCTTCCGGCCCCGGACCAGGGTGCCGAACGGCCACCCGGCAGAGACCAACGGATGCGCGGCGCGGGCCGGCCAGGCCGTGAGATGGGCGTGGCGCCCCCTGAGCGGCCCCCTGCCCGACGCCGTCCGAGCACCACCCTGGACTCCGGCTCCGCCCGGGACCAGGCACCGCAGTGCCACCACCGCCAGAGGGGGACCTCCGCCATGACCGAGTCGAACTGGTCGTTCGAGACGCAGCAGATCCACGCGGGCGCGCAGCCCGATCCCACGACCGGTGCGCGGGCCGTCCCGATCTACCAGACGACGAGCTTCGTCTTCCGCGACACCGACCACGCGGCCGCGCTGTTCGCGCTCGGTGAGCCGGGCAACATCTACACCCGGATCATGAACCCCACCCAGGACGTCTTCGAGCAGCGCGTCGCCGCCCTCGAAGGCGGGGTGGGCGCGCTCGCCACGGCCTCGGGGCAGGCGGCCGAGACGCTGGCGATCCTCAACCTGGCCGAGGCCGGCGACCACATCGTCAGCTCCGCGAACCTCTACGGCGGCACCTACAACCTGTTCCACTACACGCTGCCCAAGTTCGGCATCTCGGTGTCGTTCGTCGACGAGCCGGACGACCTGAACGCCTGGCGGGCCGCGGTACGCCCCGAGACGCGGGCGTTCTTCGGCGAGACGATCGGCAACCCGCGCGGGGACGTCTTCGACACCGAGGGCGTCGCGGCCGTCGCGCACGAGGCGGGCGTGCCGCTGATCATCGACAACACCCTGGCGACGCCCTACCTGTACCGGCCGTTCGAGCACGGCGCCGACATCGTCGTGCACTCGGCGACGAAGTTCATCGGCGGCCACGGCACCTCGATCGGCGGGATCATCGTCGACGGCGGGCGGTTCGACTACGGCGCCAGCGGGCGGTTCGCGAACTTCACCACCCCCGACCCGAGCTACCACGGCCTGGTCTACTGGGACGCCCTCGGCCACGGCAGTTACATCGCGAAGGCCCGGGTGCAACTGCTGCGCGACCTCGGCCCGGCCGTCGCGCCGCTCAACTCCTTCCTGTTCCTGCAGGGCCTGGAGACGCTCTCGCTGCGGGTGGAACGGCACAGCTCCAACGCGCTGCGTGTCGCCGAGTGGCTGCAGGCACGCGACGAGGTCAGCTGGGTCGCGTACCCGAAGCTGGCGAACTCACCGTGGTACGAGCGGGCGAGCCGGGTCCTGCCCCGCGGCGCGGGCGCCGTGCTGGCGTTCGGCATCGAGGGCGGCGCCGCGGCGGGCCGGAAGTTCGTCGAGGGCCTGGAGCTGTTCAGCCACCTCGCCAACATCGGTGACGTCCGCTCGTTGGTCATCCACCCGGCGACGACCACCCACTCGCAGCTCACCGACGCCGAGCAGGCGGCCACCGGGGTCACCCCCGACCTGATCCGGCTCTCGGTCGGCATCGAGGGCATCGACGACATCCTCGCCGACCTCGACGCCGGCTTCCGGGCCGCGAAGTCCGGATGACCGAGCCCGCGCCCCCGGCCCCGGCCCTGCCGGCCCCGGCCCTGCCGGCCCCGGCCCTGCCGTCACCGGCCCCGCCGGCCCACGCCCCGCCGGCCGCGCTCCCGCCGGCGTCGGCCGCGTGGCGTCCCGGCGATCCCGTGGGCGGCCGCCGGTTCGCCCGGCCGGCGGGCGCGCTGGCGCTGGAACGCGGCGGTTCACTGCCGGGCGTGACGATCGCCTACGAGACCTGGGGCACGCTCGCGCCCGACGCGGGCAACGCCGTGCTGGTGCTGCACGCGCTCACCGGCGACAGCCACCTCGCCGGTGCCGCCGGGCCGGGGCATCCGACCCCGGGCTGGTGGGGTGGGCTGGTGGGGCCGGGTGCCGTCCTCGACACCGACCGGTTCTTCGTCGTCTGCCCGAACGTCCTCGGCGGCTGCCAGGGCACGACGGGCCCGGCCTCCGTCGCCCCCGACGGGCGTCCCTGGGGCGGGCGCTGGCCGGAGATCACCGTCGGCGACCAGGTCAGGGCGGAGGCGCTGCTCGCCGACGAGCTCGGTGTCGGCCGGTGGGCGGCGGTCATCGGCGGTTCGATGGGCGGGATGCGGGCGCTGGAATGGGCCCTGGCGTTCCCCGCGCGGGTGCGGCGCGCCGTCGTGGTCTCCTGCGGGGCGGCGGCGACCGCCGAGCAGATCGCGCTCTACGCGACCCAGCTCGCGATCATCCGCGCCGACCCGAACTGGCACGGCGGCGACTACCACGACCGCCCGCCCGGCGCCGGCCCGCACGTGGGGCTGGGCCTGGCCCGGCAGATGGGGCAGGTCAGCTACCGCAGCGAACGTGAGCTGGCGCACCGGTTCGGCAACGCGGTCCAGGCGGACGGCCGCTACGCCGCCGCGTCCTACGTCGAGCACCACGGCGCGAAGCTGGCGCACCGCTTCGACGCCGGCAGCTACGTCACGCTGACCGCGGCGATGATGAGCCAGGACGCCGGGCGTGGCCGCGGCGGCGTGCCGGCGGCGCTGCGGGCCTGCCCCGTCCCGGTGACGGTCGCCGGCATCGACAGCGACCGCCTCTACCCGCCGCGCCTGCAGGCCGAGCTCGCCCGCCACCTGGGCACCGAGCTGCGGCTCGTCCCGTCCGCGTCGGGTCACGACGGCTTCCTGCTCGAGACGGCCGCCGTCGGCCGGGTCGTGCGGGCGGCGCTCACCCCCGCCGCGAGGGGCTGAACCACCCCGCGGGCGGGTCGGCCCGGGGCCGCCTGGCGTTGTGACCCCCAGTTGGTCGATCAGTCGTCCCCCGGCCGGCCGGTGCGTGGATCCCCGGCGGGTGGGGCGGTGCGCGAGCGTGCGACGATCGCTACGCAGAGCGGCAGATCCGGCGAAGGGGATCCGTGTCGACGATCGTGATCGGCCCGGCGGCGGACTGCTGGAGCCGGTACCGGTTACCATCGGCGGCCCTCGCGCTCGGCGCCGTGGCGGCCGGTCTCGCGCTCGCCGCCGGCTGGCCGTACTGGCGTGCCGAGCCCGCGGCGGCCGCGGTCAACGCCTTCGTGGCCGGCGCGTTCGTCACCTCCGGAATCCTGCTCGCCAGCCTCGCCGTGCTGCGCCGCACCGGTCTGCTGGCCGTCGCGGCCGGGCTGTGCTGGGCCGCCACCTGGCTGCTGTGCCGGGAGGTCGGACCGCTGCCGGCGATCGGTCTGTTCGCGAACGCGCTGTTCTTCGTCGTGTTCGGCTGGGGGGTGCTGCTGTACCCGGACGGGCGGCTCTCCGGCCGGGCGGACTGGTGGGCGGCGATGGCCACCACCGTGGCGTTCGGCCCGCTGGCCCTGGTGGCGATCATCGTGGCGGAACCGGAGTGGAACGGGTTCGCGCCGCAGGTCGCCTGGCCGTCCCTGCTGGCCGACGAGGCCGTGTTCGGGTTCGTCAGCGACCTCTACACCGTCATCAACCCGGCGCTCGCGGTGGTGTTCGTCGGCCTGCTCGTGCGGCGCCGCGCCCGGCTCTACGGGCTGGAACGCTCTCTGATCGCGCCCGCGCTCGCCGTGCTGGGCGTCGTGGTCCTCTGCCTGGCGGCGCTCTCACCCACCCTGGAGAACCACCAGCCGGGGCACGTCGCCGACGGCCTCGCCGCGCAGGGCGCCGTGCTGGCGGTGTTCCCGCTCGCGCTGCTCGTCGCGATGGTGCGCCGGGCGGTGGCCGCGGCGACCGCCGCCGACCGGATGCTGCGCCTCGGCGGCGGCCCGGCGACGGTCGGCGCCGTCCGGGACGCGCTGCGCAGCGTGCTGCGCGACGGCACGGTGGACGTCTTCTTCTGGCTGCCCGAGGAACACCGTTTCGTCGACGTCGCGGGGGAGGCGGCCGACCCCGACGGGTGGCCGCAGGCCTGGCGCCAGGAGGTGACGGCGATCTCGGGGGAGCGGCTCGCGGTGGTGACGGGCGGGCCGCTGCTGCGCCGGCACGCGTCGTTCACCGAGGCGGCGCTGCGGGCCGCGCGGCTGGCGTTGCAGAACGCCCAGCTCCAGGTCGCCATCCAGGCGCAGCTGGTGGAGACCCGGGCCGCCCAGCGGCGGGTCGAGGAGGCCGAGGCCGCCGAGCGCAACCGCATCGCGCGGGACCTGCACGACGGTGTCCAGCAGCGCCTGCTCGCGCTGGCGATGTCGGCGAGCGCGGCGGAGTGGTCGACCGACGACGACCCGGACAGCACGGCGTCGGTGTTCCGGGACATCCGGGCCGGGCTGCTGGCGGCGAACGCGGAGGTCCGCAACGTCGCCCGTGGCCTGGACCCGGAGATCCTGCGCACCGCCGGCCTGGCCGGGGCGGTCCGTGACGCGGCCGGCCGGCTGAGACTGCCGGTGGATCTGCGGATCGAGCTCACCGGCACCGCCCCCTACGGCGACCTCGCCGAGCGCACGGTGTACTTCGCGGTCTGCGAGGCGTTGGCGAACGTGGTGAAGCACTCCGGGGCCGGCGCCGTGTGGGTGCGGCTGACCGGCGGCGCGGCCGGGCTCGAGGCCGAGGTCCGCGACGACGGCCGCGGCGGCGCCGCGGCCGGTGCCGCCGGCGGCCTGGCCGGCCTGCGCGACCGGGTCGGCACCGCGGGCGGCAGCATGCTGCTGACCAGCCCGCCCGGTGCCGGGACGACGGTGCTCGTCAGCGTGCCCACCGGCGGCGCGCCGTGACCCGGCCGGTCGTCCGACGCGGGTGGGCGGCGGTGCGCCGACTGCTGCCCGCGGTCGGCGCCGGTGGTGCGGTCGCCGCGGGCACGATCGTCGCCGGCTGGCCCTACCTGCGCCACGAGTGCCCGCTGGCCACGCTGAACATCCTCGTCGCCGGTTCGCTGACCACCGCCGGTGTCCTGCTGGCCGGGTCGGCGCTGCTGCGGCGCACCGGCGTCCTGCTCGCCGGGGCCGGTCTCGCCTGGCTCACGACGTGGACGATGAGCTGGAACACCGGCGCGCTGCCGCTGCTCGGCATCGCCGGCAGCTGCCTGTTCTACCTGCTGTTCGGGACCGCGCTGCTCCTCTACCCCGACGGGCGGTTCATCGGGCGGGCCGACCGGGCGATCGTCGTGGTGACGGCGATCGTGCTCGGGCCGCTGATGGCGTGGAGCGTCCTCGCGTCGCGGCCGGAGTGGAACGGGTACGCCCCGGACGTCTGGTGGCCCGCGCCGCTGGCCGACCAGCGGGTCTTCGGCGCGATCAGCGACGCGTACCTGGTGATCGACCCGCTGCTCGCGGTCGCCCTGGGGGGCCTGCTGATCCGGCGTGTCCGGCGGGTACGCGGCCCGGAGCGCACCGTGGCGCCGCTGGTGCTGTTCGCGATGGGGGTGGCGATGGCCGGCGCGGCCCTGCTGGCCCCGGCCATCGAGGACGACGACCTGAGCCGGGTGCTGGGGGCGGTCGCGTCGCAGGGCGCCGTCATCTCGGTGTTCCCGCTGATGCTGGCGGTCGCCACCGGCCGCCGCGCGCTCGGTGCGGCCACCGCCGCCGACCGGGTGCTCCGCCTGGCCGCCCCGGCGACCGTGCGCAGTGTCCGGGACGCGCTGCGCGTCGTCCTGCACGACCCGACGGTGGAGGTCCACTTCCGGCTGCCCGGCGGTGAGGGCTATGTCGACGTGGACGGCCAGCCGGCCGAGAGTACCGCCCCGGCGCGATCCTCGGGCCCCCGCTGGACGTGCGACGTCCGCACGCGTGACGGCGAGCCGCTCGCCGTGGTGACCGGTGACCCCGCGCTCGGGCATCACGGTGCGTTCACCGACGCGGCGCTGCGGGCCGGGCGCCTCGCCCTGGAGAACGCCCAGTTGCAGGTCGCCGTCCGGGCCCGGCTGGTCGAGACACGGGCGGTGCATCTGCGGGAGGCCGACGCGCAGGCCGCGCAGCGCCGCCGGATGGCCCGTGACCTCAACGACGGGATGCAGCGGCGGCTCGCCGAGCTCGAACGGGCCGCCGCCGCGGCCGAGGGCGTGGCGGCGGCCGACCCGGTCGCCGCGCGGACCGTGCTGCGGCGGCTGCACGAGGGCCTGCTCGCCGCGAACCAGGAGGTCCGCGATCTGGGGCGCGGCCTGACCCCGCGGGACGGCGACCCCGCGCCCCCCGCGTGTTCCCGTCCCGCCGGCTGATCAGTTCGCACCCGCCGGACGCGGTGCGCCGGCGGGTGCGCGGGTCCCATCCACGGACGGGACCCGCACCCCGACCGGTTACCCGGCGTGGACGGGCATGCCGTCGACCGCGGGGACGTCGTCCCGGCCCGCGCGGACCAGCGCGATCACCGCGACCAGGGCGATCCCCACGAGCACCGCGCTCCACACGAACGACGTGGTGTAGCCCTCGATGGCCGCCTGGCGCTGCGCGGCCGCGCCGGTGCCGTGCGAGCCGAGGTAGTCCGAGACGGCCGTCGCGTACACGGTGTTCAGCAGAGCGACACCGAGTGACCCGCCGACCTGCTGGGTGGTGTTGACCAGCGCGCTCGCCACCCCGGCGTCGTGGTCGGCGACCCCCAGCAGGGACACGCTCGACATCGGGACGAACGCGAGGCCCATCCCGAGGCTGATCAGGATCTCGGCGGGCAGGACGTGGCCCGCGTAGCTGGAGTCCGCCCCGATCAGGCTGAGCAGGACCAGCCCGCCGGCGGCCAGCGCGGTGCCGACGATCATCAGCACCGTCGGTCCCACCCGGGGGAGGAACTGGCTGGCCAGACCGGCGGAGAGGATGATGCCCGCGCTGAACGGGAGGAAGGCGAAGCCGCTGCGCAGCGCGCTGTACCCGAGCGTCGACTGGAAGTAGAAGGTGAGGAACAGGAACATCGCGAACAGCCCGCCACCGATGAGCAGTGACGCCAGGAAGGAGCCGCCTCGGTTGCGTTCCAGCGGCACGCGCATCGGCAGCAGCGGGGCGGCCGTGCGCGTCTCGATCACGACGAACACCGCGAGCAGCGCCACCGCGCCGGCGAGCAGGCCGATCGTGGTCGCCGAGCCCCAGCCGTCGTCGGCGGCGACCGTGAACCCGTACACGAGCGCGAGCAGGCCGGCGGTGACGGTCACCGCGCCGGGGATGTCGTAGCTCGGGGTGCCCTCGGCCTTGCTCTCCCGCACGATGGGCAGCGCGGCCGCGGCGGTCGCGAGGGCGATCGGGACGTTGACCAGCAGGCACCAGCGCCAGGACGCGTACTCGGTGAGCAGCCCGCCCACGATGAGGCCGATCGCCGCGCCGCCACCGGAGATCCCGCCGTAGACGCCGAACGCGCGGGCGCGCTCCTTGCCCTCGGTGAACGTGACGGTGATCAGGGAGAGCGCCGCCGGGGCGAGCAGCGCCGCGCAGGCGCCCTGCAGGGCGCGGGCCGCGAAGAGGAACTCGGCGTTGGGGGCGGCGCCGCCGAGCGCGGAGGCGGCCGCGAAGCCGATCAGCCCCCAGATGAAGATCCTCTTACGTCCGAGGAAGTCGGCGATGCGCCCGCCGAGCAGGAGCAGGCCGCCGAAGGCGAGAGTGTAGGCGGTCATGACCCACTGCCGGTTGGCGGTGGAGATACCCAGGTCGCTCTGGGCGTGGGGGAGGGCGATCGTCACGATCGACGCGTCGAGCACGACCATGAGCTGGGCGACCGCGATGATGCTGAGCGCCAGCCAGCGTCGCGGGTCGAGCTGACTACTCGCTCCTGGTGACCCGACCGCGGCGGGCGCCTGCCCGTCGCCGACGACGTCGGTGGAAACGGTCACGGAAGATCTCCTCGTGTCCGGTAGTTGCTGTCAGTCGATGTGGTCAGCCGGTCGATGTGGTCACCGGGAGTGGCCCGACATCTGGTTCGCTGTCGAATAGTACGCGGCCTGATAGTACAGGCTCGAATTATTTCTGGTCGAATGATCGATGATCAAATAAGCTCGTCGCATGGACGGCGGTACGGACGCGTGCATCAGTGGGGCGGAGCCCGACCAGATCGACGGCATCGTCGAGCAGTGGCAGGCCGAGCGCCCCGACCTTGATCTGAGCGCGATGGGGATGTTCGCCCGGATGAAGATGTTCGTCACCGGGCTCACCGGGAGCATGGACGACGAGCTGGACAAGCACGGCCTGACTCCCGGCGAGTTCGACGTGCTCGCCACGCTGCGCCGCACCGGCCCGCCGTGCGTGCTGATCCCCTCGCAGCTCTCCGCGTCGCTGATGATGTCGCGGGCCGGCATCACGAACCGGCTCGACCGGCTGGAGGCCGCCGGTCTGGTGGAGCGCAACCTGGATCCCGACGACCGGCGCAGCTTCCGGGTCGGGCTGACCGACAAGGGCCTCGCCGTCATCGATGACGCGCTCACCGGGCACGCCGCCAACATCGCGCGCCTGGCGAACCACCTCACCCCCGAGCAGCGGGAGCACTTCGACCAGGCGCTGCGCGTTCTGCTGCGCGCCCTCTAGCCACCGCGGGGGCGCGGCCGGCCGAACGGCGGGCGTCAGCCCCCGGTCGTCCTCGGTGCCACGAGCGGCCGGTCGGGCGCCATCCCGCGCCGCCGGCCACGGCTGGCGGGATGGGCCCGGTGGGTGGGCATGACCAGCGGCCCGGTCTGCACGTCGGCGTGCCGGGTCTCCTTGCGTACCTGGTACACCCAGCTCTTGCTCACCGTGATGCCCCACCGGCCGAGCAGGGTGACCGCCGCGGTCGCCGAACCGTCGGTCTCGTCCAGCGCGCGGATGATCGCCTCACGCTTCGCCGAGGAGTCCGCGCCGTCCGGGCCGCCGACAGGGCCGGCCCCGACCCCGACCGTGGACGTCGGCCCGCCGGTCGGGGCGGTGGCCGGGACGTCCGGGGTCGGCACGGTGGCGGGGGCCGCGGGGGCGGTGGCAGGGGTGGGGGTGTCGGGCGGGGAGTCGCCGCCGACGGCGGGCATCCGTTGCCGCTGCGGCGGGATGACCCCCGTCACCACCACCGGCTGTCCTTCGCCCGACTGCCCGCCGGCGGTCGGTCGGGCGGCCGGCGCGGCGGTAGCCGGGCCGTCGGTCTGCGCGGCGCCGGCCGGCGGCGCGACGCTGGTGGTGTCGGTGGGCGCGGCGGTGGGCTGCTGGCGGGCGGCCCGCCGGCCGGCCGGGTGGATCTGGCGCATGAGCAGCTCGTACGAGCCGAGCAGCGCCAGCGGGGGCCAGCCGGCGATGATCCGGGCGGCGGTGGTCGGCTCGGCGTGCAGGACGTTCGCGGCCAGCGACGCGCACGCCCCCAGCGTCAGCAGCGTGTAGGACAGCCAGGAGCGGCGCCGGCCGGCCCGCCGGTCGGCCAGCATCGTCATCGACGCGGCCACGATCAGCCCGTCCACGCTGAACGGGAGGACGGCCGCGGTCATCGCGTCCTCGCCGTACTGCAGCGCGACCCCCCGCATGTGCCGGTAGGACACGAAGCCCGCCACGGCCGCGACCGTGGCCACCGCGACCACGGTGGTGATCCGGATGGCTCGTTCCGCCCGGCCCGTGGCCCGCCGAGCCTCCTGCGCCGGACGTCCGTCGACCACACCGATCACCTTTTCAGCCCGTCAATGACAGTTTCGGAACCTCTTGACACAAACCATCGCACACGGGTCGGAAGTCGCGAACGGCACGGAGGTTCTTATGCACCGTGGTGCCTGTGTAGAGCTCCAAAGGGTGACTGTCAGGTTTCCCTGCGGAGTCCCGGGGGGTGCGCCCGGCCCGGCGGCCGCTCCCGGCACCTCCCTCGGGTCGGTACAAGCCTTGTGACCAGCAGGTTTCCGTGCGAGGTCAGGGTGGGTGGGTCGCCCGCGCCGTCGCCGGGTGGCCCGCGGGCGACCGCCCGCCGTCGCGCCGGGGACCGCTCCATGAACGGTCGTCCCGAACACCGCGCCCCGCCCCGGAATACGGGTGAGCGCATTCCGGCGACGTTTTCCCGGGATTTCCACCTGGTGTTTCCCGGACGTTCCGCGTGCGGACGACGTACTGACGACGCTGTTCGGCGGCGCCCGGCGCCCGGCGCGCGGGCCCGCGCGCCGCGCGCCGCGCGCCGCGTCCGGAAATCCGTTGGACGGCACCCGGCCGGAGACGGGATGCTGCGCCGCATGCGAGCGTGAGTCGCCCTCGAAACGATCATCCTGGCGGTCGGTGCCCCGACGGGGCCGACCGTCGCTGCTCCCTGCCTCCGAACAGGAAAGATCGATGGAGACTCACGAGTACGCCAGCTGTGACGGGGTCGGCCTGAGCGGGCTGATCCGCCGCGGCGAGGTCAGCGCCACCGAGGTCGAACGGGCCGCCCGGCGGGCCCTGGAGACGATGAACGAGAAGATCAACGGGTTGGCCGCGCCGCTGTTCACCCCCGCGCTCGAGCACGGGGACGGCCCGTTCGCCGGAGTGCCGTTCCTGATCAAGGACATCGGTCCGATGGCCCGGGGAGTCCGTTTCTTCTGCGGCAGCCGCGCCCTCGGCCCGGGCGTGCCGGCCGGGGAGGACCACGAGCTCATGTCCCGCTTCCGGGCGGCCGGGCTGGTGACGCTGGGCCTGACGACCGCGCCGGAGCTGGGCCTGAACTTCGCCACCGAAGCGCTCCGGTACGGCCCGACCCGCAACCCCTGGGACCTCGACCGCGGGGTCGGCGGCTCCAGCGGCGGCGCCGCCGGCCTGGTGGCGGCCGGGGCGGTTCCGCTGGCGCACGGCAACGACGGTGCCGGCTCCCTGCGCGTCCCCGCGTCGTGCTGCGGGCTGGTCGGGCTCAAGCCGAGCCGCGGGCGCACCCCCGTCGGCGCCGACACCGGGATGGGCCTGCTCGGGATGCTCTCCGAGTTCGCCCTGACCAGGACGGTCCGCGACACCGCCCGGCTCCTGGACGCCGTCGCCGGCCCGGGGCTCGGTGACGCGTTCACCGCCGCGGCACCCACCGGTCGCTACGCCGAGGAGGTCACCGCCGACCCGGGGCGGCTGCGGGTGGCCGTCACCACCCGGGCGTGGTCCGGGGCCGCGGTCGACGGCGAGGTCGCCCAGGCGGCCGTGCGGGCCGCCGAGTGCCTGGCCGGCCTCGGCCATCACGTGGATGTCGCCAGCCCTGTCCTGGACTGGGAGAGCGTGGTCGGCGCGGTGGCCGCGGAGGCGGTGGCGTCCGCGGCGCCCTTCCTGCTCGCCCCGCGGCAGCCGCCGGCCGAGCGGCTGGAGGCGGTCTCCCGGGTGATGATCACCGCCGCCCGGGAGCGCCGCGCCGTCGACCTGGTGGCCGGGCTGAACGCGGCCGGGCGGGTGAGCCGGGCGGTCGCCCGGTTCTTCACGGAGGTCGACCTGCTGGTCACGCCCACCCTGGCGGGCCTGCCCGCACCGCACGGCACGCTCGACTACGCCGAGGACGGTCACACGGTCGAGAGCTGGCTGCGGACCCTGTTCGACCACGGGCCCTTCACCGCGGTGTTCAACATCGCGGGCCTGCCCGCGATCAGCCTGCCGCTCGGGGAGAGCACCGGCGGGCTGCCGATCGGGGTGCAGCTCGTCGCCGCGCACGGCCGGGAGGACCTGCTGCTGCGGGTCGCCGGCCAGCTCGAGCGGGCGCTGCCCTGGGCGCACCGCACACCGGCGGTGCACGCCGGCCGCGGCTGAGCGCGCGGGCGGCGGCGGGCCGGGGCCGCCCGCCGGGGGCGGCGTCGGTTCACCAGTTGTTCCGCGCCAGCCGGCCCGCCGGCCGCACGCGTGGCCCGCCCGGAAGTGACAATAGGTGCGACAGCGACAGTGGTGACGGGCGCAGCGCGCCCGCCAGGGAGGAGGTTGCGGTGAAGCGGCGTCTCAGCTGCCCGTGCGGAGCGTTCATCGAGGGCGAGGACGAGGACGACCTGGTCGAGAAGACGCAGGCACATCTCGCCGAGAAGCACCCGGACCACCAGTACTCGCGGGACGAGATCCTGTTTCTCGCCTACTGAGCCACATCGGCGCGCGGGCCCGGCGATGGGCCGGCCCGCGGGCCGGCCCATCGGGGTCAGTCGCGGGTCAGCCGCTCGGCGTGCGCGGACTCCGCGGCGGCCAGGTCGCCGCGTTGGCTGGCGCGCAGCTGCCAGCGGGTGGGGCCGTCGGGCCCGAGTAGCCGACCGGTGGCCAGCGCCGCCTCGATCCGGCGCCGAACCGTGTGCTCCTGCTCCGGTTCGGTGGCGAAGAGGATCCGCAGTCGTACCCCGCGCGGGCCGGTCCGCGTCGCGTGCGTGTGGTGTGTGGCGAGCGGACAGGGCGGTTGGTGCTCCCAGTGCCCGCAGAGCGCGACGGTGACCGCGGCGCCGGGGGCCGCCACGTCGGCGTCGGGGCTCATGTCGATCACGGCGTCGTGGGCGAACGCTTGGCGCATGGGGCCCAGTATGTCGACTACGCGCCCCCGGCGCCGGGCCGTCCGGTCCGTCCGGTCCGCCCGCGGTGCGGCTGGTGCCGCCCGGGCCGGGGCGGCCGCCCCGGCTGCGACCTGGCGCGATGACCTGGCGGCGATCTGGCCCGGCCCGGTGGGATTTGCGGCCCGTCCGGGCGGCAACAACATCGTCATGGTGGGGATGCGCGGGAAGCGCGCCGGTGTGGGGGACGAACGGGGCGGCGAGTCGGTGGACGAGGTGCCCGCCCCGCGCCCGGCGGATGACGCGACGGGCGCCACGACTCAGGACGGCGTGACTCGGAGCGCCGCGGCGGGGGAGGCGTCCGCCGCACCGGCCCGGCTCGGGCTGCGTTCGTGGTTCTGGGTGCTGGTCCGCACCGTCCGCGAGTTCCGCCGGGACGACCTCCCGGACCGGGCCGCCGCGCTCACCTACTACGGGGTGCTCGCGATCTTTCCCGCGCTCCTCGTGCTGGTCTCGCTGCTCGGCGTCGTCGGGCGGCAGGCCACCGACAGCGTTCTGGAGAACCTGCAGGAGCTGACGCCCGGATCGGCCCGCGACATCGTGCACGACGCCGTCACCGGGCTGCGGGAAGCCCCCGGCACGAGCGGGCTGCTCGCCGTGCTGGGCCTCGCGGCGGCTCTGTGGTCGGCCTCCGGGTACATCGCGGCCTTCATCCGGGCCGCCAACGCGATCTACGACATGCCCGAGGGACGTCCCGTCTGGAAGGTCGCCCCGCTCCGGCTGGCCGTCACGGTGCTGCTGATGGTCCTGCTCGCCGGGAGTGCCGTGATCGTGGTGTTCAGCGGCGGTCTGGCGCGGCAGGTCGGCCGGATGATCGGCCTCGACGACGCGATGATCACCCTGTGGTCGGTGGCGAAGTGGCCGGTCCTGGTGCTGTTCGTGGTAGTCATGATCGCGCTGCTGTACTGGAGCACCCCCAACGCCCGGGTCCGCGGCTTCCGCTGGATGACGCCCGGCAGCCTGCTGGCCGTCCTGATCTGGCTGGCGGCGTCCGCGGCGTTCGCCTTCTACGTCTCGAACTTCGGCTCGTACAACAAGACCTACGGGGCGCTCGCCGGAGTGATCGTCTTTCTGGTGTGGCTGTGGTTGTCGAACCTGGCGATCCTGCTCGGCCTGGAGTTCGACACCGAGATCGCCCGGGGGCGGGCGATCTCGGTGGGCCATCCGGAGGATCTCGAGCCCTACGTCGAACCGCGCGACACCCGTGCCTGGCCGAAGGAGATGAAGGCGGCTCTGCCGGCGCGGCGGCGCCGGTCCTGGCTGCCCGGCCGGCGGTCGCGCCGCCGCGTGGCGGGCGCGGCCGAGAGCTGACCGTCCGCGTCACAGCGTGACGCACCGGCTGGAGTGACCTCGGCCGGCGACGGCTGGAATTACCCGAAAGCGCAGGTCACCGGCTTTATACAACGTGTATGGGTGGGGTCCCGCGCCGGTCTGGCGCGGCTGTCGTCCGCCGCGCGGCACCGGTTTTTCCAGTGCCGTGCGCGCAGTGGTCCCCGGCCCGGAATCCGGGGGTGGTCGATCGGAATCGGTGAATGCGGTACGGGGCCCGGAGCGGCGGCGGCCGGGTCACCGCGGTGCGGTAACCTCTGAGCCCGCGGGGATCAGCGCCCGCGGAGCTCCTTTCCCGGCGTCGACCGATTACCGTCGGTCTGACGTCCGGCGCGCCGCGGGTAACGGGGGGATCCACGGCGCATTCGACATCCGGCGGATGGAAGTGCGTCCTTGAACCTGGCGCCACAGCCGCGGCGTCTCCAGGCCGCCGCGCAAACAACGGGAACCGCGGTCGGGCTCGGTTTCGCGGTTCTTTTCCTCGTCTTCGCGGTGACCAGTCGGCTGACCGACCTCGTCGTCTACCGGCTGGGCGGGGACGTCCTGCTGCACGGCGGGGATCTCTACTCCGCGGTGGAACCGGCCTCGAGGCTGCCGTTCACCTACACGCCCTTCGCGGCGGCGGTGTTCACCCCGCTCGCGCTGCCGCCGCGGCCGGTCGCGCAGCTGGTCTGGACGCTGCTCCTGCTGGTCTCGCTGTACTTCTTCTGCGCCACGTCGCTGGCGGCGGCCGTGGACGGGCAGCCCGTGGACGGACGGCCCGCGACCGGGCGCCGGGTGCGTCTCGTCGGCGCGGTCGTCGGTCTGGCGATGCTGGCCGAGCCGATCCGGCGGAACTTCGACCTGGGCCAGATCAACATCGTGCTGGGGCTGTTCGTCGCGCTGGACCTGTTCGGCCGGCGCGGGCCGCTGCCGCGGGGCGTGCTCATCGGGGTCGCCGCCGGGATCAAACTCACCCCACTGATCTTCGTGCCGCACCTGCTGCTCACCGGCCGCCACCGTGCCGCCCTGGTCGCGGTGGCGACGTTCGGTGTGACGATCGGCGTCGGCTTCGCGGCGAGCCCCGGCTCGTCGGCGACGTACTGGTCCGAGACGTTCCTCGACACCGGCCACGTGGGTGGCGTCCCGTTCGCCGGGAACCAGTCGCTGCTCGGCGTCCTGGCCCGCCTCATGTCCGGTGCGGACAACGCCCGGCCGCTCTACCTCCCGCTGGCCGTCGCGACCGCCGCCGTCGGCCTGGCGACGGCGGCGTGGCTGTTCCGCTCGGGCGCGCGGCTGCCCGGGGACGTCACCTGCGCCCTGACCGGGCTGCTGGTGTCGCCGATCTCGTGGAGTCACCACTGGGTGTGGGCGGTGCCCGCGCTGCTCTGGCTGTCCGCGGCCCCGGGCCGGCCGCGGTGGGGGCGGGGCGCCGCGGCCGCCGGCTACGGGCTGCTCGTGGCCGCGCCGATCTGGTGGGTCCCGAACACCGGCGACGCCGAGTTCTCCCACCACGGCTGGCAGCTGCTCGCCGGGAACTCCTACTTCCTGGCCGGGCTGCTCCTCCTCGGCGCGCTGGCGGTGTGGGCGCTCACCGGGGCCCGCGGCCGGCCGCCGGCCGGCGGCACCAGGCCGGTGGACAGGAACGACGGCACGAGCAGGACGGGGTTGAGCGTGGCGACGACCGTCTCGGCGTCCCGGGCGTGCGCCGCCGGCGCGAGCGCCACACAGCCGAGGGCGGTGCCGACCGGAGGCGGCCCGGCGATGGAGATCGGCGCCTACGTCCGGTGACCGCGCGGAGCGGGCGGTGACGTCCGCGGCCCGGCGCCGGGCGGTCGCGGCCACCGTCCCCGCGGTGGTCGCGGACCCGTGCGACGGCCCGGCGGCCGGTGGGCCCGGCGCGGTCCGGCGGCCCCGCTGAAGGCTGTGACCAGGAACTTCGGCACCCGGCCCACACCATCGGGCCGGGTAGGCGTCCCGTGTGCCCCGATCTGCGTGGGCTGGTCCCGTCGATCGCCGTAGTCTGCTGGTAAGCCGGACCGGGGAGCCCGACAGGACGGCCGAGCGGGAGGTCGGTCCGTCACCGAGCGGAGCGCGCGACTGGGAGCGAGGACGCGGTGAAGGTCGTGGCGATCGCCAGCTACAAGGGCGGCGTGGGCAAGACCACGCTGACCGCGAACATCGGCGCGGCCATCGCCCGCCTGGGCCGGCGGGTGCTGATGATCGACCTGGACCCGCAGGCCAACCTCACCCTCAACTTCTACCGCGCCGAGACCTGGCAGACCGAACTCGCCGACCAGCGCAGGACGGTCAAGGCCTGGTTCGAGTCGTGGCGGCCGGAGGCGATCCCGCCGCCGCTGGCCGGATACGTGACCACTCCGCCGGTCGTGGCCGCCGCCGTCGCCCCGGGCGGCGGGACGCTGGACCTGATCGCCTCACACCTGGCGCTCGGCGACATCGAGATGGACCTCGTCGCCCGGCTCGGCGGCGCGCAGGCGCACCGCTCCACCCGACACTACTTCGACGTCTACCAGCGGCTGGCGACCGGGCTGGCCTCCTTCTCGCCGCACGACTACGACCTCGTCCTGATCGACTGCCCGTCGAACTTCGGGGTCGTCACCCGGGCCGCGGTCGCCGCCTGCGACCATCTGCTCGTCCCGTCCCGGCCCGACAACCAGTCGACGACGGGCATCGAGCATCTGATGGGCAAACTGGGCCGGTTCGTCTGGGAGTACAACCGGGTGGCGGAGCTGCAGTCCGGCATCCGCCCGGCGGTCAAGCGGCTCGAGCCGCGCCTGCTCGGGGTCGTGCTCACCATGGTGCAGTACTACCGCGGCCGGCCGACGAGTTTCCTGCGCCCGCACATCGACCGGGCCGGCAGCCTCGGCATCCCTGTGTTCGCGTCGATGCTCCGCGTCAGCAACCGGAGCTTCGTGGGCACGGCCGGCGCCCAGCTGCCGGCCGTGCTCTCCCCGGACCTGGCCCCGGACCTGGCCCGGGACCTGATCGCCCTGGTCGAGGAGTTCCTCCGACGCCTCGGGCCGGCCGGGCGGGTGACCGCCGGCGCTCTGGATCCCTCGGTGCTGGTCGACCCGGCCTGGCGGCCGTGACGGCCCGGCGGCTCAGATCCCGCCGTCGGCGCAGACGTGCGCCCTGGTCACCTCGAAGGTGTTGCTGACCGGGTCGATCTGGACGAGGCGTTGCACCGGATCGGCTGACCGGCGTTGCTGGCGAGATCCACCGGGTCGATCAGGCCGCCCATGTCGTAGTCGGACACCTTGCGCAGCGCGCTGATGAAACCCGCGCGGGTGGGGCACTCGCCGGCCGCCTCAAGTCCGCGCGGGAACAGGTCGGTGCAGATGCAGCCGAACATGGCGAACTGCTGCTCGGGAATCGCGGTCTGCGGCGCGTAGCGCGCCATCGCGTCACGGTAGCGGTCGATCGGCGCTCCGCCGGCCTCGGAGGGGCGGAAGTAGACCGGGATCGGGACCCCGGCCAGCGCCGGGCCCAGGGTGGGCAGCAGGCTGGGGTCATAGCCGGTGAGCGAGATGCTGGCCGCCAGGACCAGGACCAGGCCCGCCGCCCGCGCGGCCCGCGTGATCTCGGCGAGGTCCTCGGGGTCGTGAAACCGATCAGGGTGTCCGCGCCGAGCTCGGTCAGCCTGCGGACGAGCGCGGAACTGCCGATACCCGAGTCGGTGTACACGAGGCCGAGGTTCACCTGGTCGGGCGTGACACCGGGGCTGTCACAGACCGCCTCCGGCCGGTTCGGCTCGTGCCGGGCCCCCGGCGCCGTACAGCCGGCCAGGGCGGCCACGACGATGACCCGACCACCGTGACCCGGTGGCGTGACGAGCGGTCCGACGAACGCATACGACCCTCCGCGGACGGCTGCCGACGAGTCCGGTGGGGCGGCAGAACCGCGCACCCCACCGGACATCCTTCCGTCGTCCGGGAGTTTTGTCCGATTCAGATCGTGATGGTCTGATCGGGATGCCGTCGCGGGACGGCGTGCGCTACTTCCTGATCCACAGCTTCTCGGGCAGCAGTGAACCGGCGCCGTACTGCACGAGGCCGCCGACGTCCTTACCGGCGATGACGGCAGGCGCCGACCGGGTGAGGAAGACGGCCGGCACCGTCGCGGTCAACCGCGCCTGTGCCGCGTCGTAGGCCGCCTTCCGCTCCTCGGTCGAGGTGGCGGTCCGGCCGGCCAGCAGACTCCGGTCGAGTTCCGGGTCCACGAGGCCGGACATGTTCGCCGGGGAGTTCCCGGTGAAGTTCGCCAACAGTCGCGGCTCGGGGTCCTGGAAGGCCGCGGCTGACACGATCGCGTCGAAGTCGTGGGTGGTGCGCATCGCGCCGACCTGCGAGTAGTCGACGACCGCGACCTGCACCTTGACGTTCTTGAAGCTGCCGAGCTGGGCCTGGACGTTCTCCGCGATCAACTTGTTCTCAGTGGATGGATAGGTGGAGAACGTGAAGGAGACCGGCTTTCCCTCGGCGGCCAGTTCGTCGAAGAGTTTCTGTGCCTTCGCCCGGTCCACGGTGGCCAGCGGCTTGTCCGAGTAGAAGGGCGAGCTCTTGGCGAACAGCGTGTCCGCGACCTGGCCTTCGCCGTTGTAGACGGCGAGGTTCAGCGCGTCGATGTCGAGTGCCGCGGCGACCGCCTGACGGGCGCGAACGTCGCCGAACGGCTCCCGGCGCGTGTTCAGGGCGATGAAGTAGCCGCCGCTGAGCGGCAGGAGGTCTGTCGGCAGGCCCGCTTTCTCGGCCTTGTTCAGGTTGGTCCAGTCCGTTTCGATGACAACGTCGGCGCCACCACTGGTCAGGGTGTTGTAACGCTGGTCGGAATCGAGTACCGCGCGCATCGTGATGCCGTCGAGGTAGGGCTTGGGAGCATCCCAGTAGCGGGGATTCTTGACGAGCCTGATCTCGGCCTGTCTGCTCCAACTCTGCAGGGTGAAGGGACCGGCGCCGACCGGGCTCTCGTCGAAGGCCTGCGGGCCCTTCCGCAGGGCCGCGGGCGAACCGATCCAGTTCATCCCCGAGCCGACGACCGCCTGCGCGTACGCCGTCACGGGAGCGGCCAGCGTGACCTTCAGCGTGACGTCGTCGACCACCTCGGTCGAGGCGACCATCGCCGCCTCCGCCGCGCTGGGCGATGCGGTGGCGGGGTCCCTGAGGCGGTCCCAGTTGAACTTCACCGCCGCGGCGTCGAGCGGCGTGCCGTCGGAGAACACGAGATTCGGCCGCAGCTTCAGCGCGAAGGTCTTGCCTTCGTCGGTCGTGGCGAAGGACTCGGCCATCGAGTACTCGACCTTGCCCGCCTCGTCCGTGGTCATCAGGGTGCCGTACAGGGCGTTACCCAGAACGGCGGTGATCGCCGCCTGGTTGCCGAGGGAGGCCGGGTCAAGGCTACGCGGATCGCTCAGGATGAGCATCTGGGCGGTCCCTCCGGCCACCGGCTCACCAGAGGGACCCGCGGTTCCCGCGGACGGGCCGGAATCGCCGTTTCCGCAGGCCCCCAGGACGAGGGCGGCGCAGCAGGCGACAGCTACGCCGAGTAATCGGTTCTTACGCGTCATCAGCGACCTCTCGTTGTCTTCCGGGCAGGAGGGAGGCAGGAGTTCGTTCTTGTGGGAGTCGACGGACCCGGCCGACCGGGCCTGTTCGGTTTCAGGTGGTGATCGCGGGCTGGTCGTCCAGTTCGATCCCGAGTTCGGCGAGTTCACGTTCGGCCCAGAACAGCCGGCCGGTGTATTCCATGGGGTCGGCGCACGAGGCGAAGTAGGCCAGCATGCGGGCGGGGACCTCCATCGGCACCGCCACGGTGTCGTCGAGGCCGGCCTCCTTGACNCGGATGGCNNNNAGCTCGGTGGCCACCAGGCCCGGGTGCATGCCGATCACCGCGATGCCCTTGCGGGCGAGCTCGGGGGCCAGTACGTTGCCGAGTCGGTCGAGGGCCCGCTTGCTGNAGTAGTANCCGGGCACGGCCAGGCTGAACNCNCCGATGTTCTCGAGCTTGGGAAGCTCCTCCGGCTGGCGGAAGACCTCGCCGCTGCCGGTGCTGAGNTTGATGATGCGCCCGCCGCCGCGGCTCTCCATAATCGGCGTCACCAACTGAATGAGCGTGAAGGGCGCGTGGAGGTTGACGTCGAACTGGTAGAGCCAGTCCTCGCGCGTGAGCTCCAGAAATCTCTTGGACCAGATGTCGCCGGNGGTGGCCGCCGCGTTGTTGATGAGCACGTCGACGCCACCGAACCGCTCGACGGCGGCGTCGACCAGGTTCTGGAGATCGGCCGGGTTGGCCAGGTCGGTCTGGACGGCGATCGCGCTGCCGCCCAGGTTCTCGATCTCCGTCAGTGCCTCGTTCAGGGTGCCGGGCAGCGTCCGGTCCGGCTCGACCGTCCGCGCGGCGAGGACCAGGTTCGCGCCGCGGCGGGCGAACGACTGGGCCGCCTGCCGGCCGATCCCCCGGCTGGCCCCCGTGATGATCACGACCTTGCCGGTTAAGTCGAGTTCCTTGTGTCGCTGCATCGCCATAAGGCCTCCACCCATTTGACCAGTGTTCAAATGGAGGGTAGCACAGCGTCACCTGGGTGCCTCGCGACCAAAAATTATGAACAATTGCTAGCTTAGTGCTACTATTTGACTGCCAAAAGTGAAGGATCGAGTGGGTGGTTCGGAGAGTGGGCCCGGGTGGGTGGTGGCCGGCCTGCCTCGGCGCCTGCCGCTCGGGCGGCCCCGGTGGGCGCTCCCGGCGTCCCGAGCGTGCCGTCCTCGACGCTGTGGCCCACGGGGGCGTACCGTCGGGTACAGCGGACTGCCAGCACGATCACGTCCGGTGTCAGCACATCCCGGGTAAGCCGGGGCTAATGGACGGATGGTGTGGCAATGAACCCCCAGGCCAGGCTCGGGTACACCCCGGGCAGAGCGTCAACCGCCCGCGTGGCGGACCCTGCGAGCTGCCTGTCTCCCCCTGCCGTTGCATACTTGCGGTGATGAGTCAGTCAGCGGTGCCCAGACGCCATCTGCCCACCAGTCCGTTCAAGGCTCCCGTGATCCCGCCGTGTCCTCAGTTCGCTGAGGGCGACCGGGTCGTGCACGACGCGTACGGGCTCGGCCGGGTCACCCGGGTCGAGGGTACGGCCGCCGTCCTCGTCGACTTCGGGTCCCGGCAGGAACGCATACCGAGCCCGTTCGAGGGGATGTCCCACCTCTGAGGCCGGGCGGGCGCGAACCGGCGCCGGCCCGCCGCGGGATCCGACCCGCGCGCCACAACCAGGCGGCCCCGAAGGGACACGTCGCCGCCGCGGGGCGAACTCGCCCCGCGGCGACGCCCCATGATCTTTCTCTGCCCGTCTCGCCGTTCGTCACGGCGACCCCATCCGAAAGCGTGACCTCTCATCGACACGATCTCGCTCCCTCTCTTCTCGGCAGCGGAGCCGGTACGGCCGCTGCGTCGGCAGGCGCCGCCGCCGCCGACGAACCACCCCTTCCACGCGCCGGACTTCGGACGGTTCGCCCCGGCGGCGCCGGAGGACCTGGACCTGGAGCCCACCGCTCCCGCTCCCGTCCCCGCCGCCATGCGGACGCGGTCCTACGACGGCCCGCGCACCCGGCCGGCCCGCCGCCGGCCCACCCAGCCCCGCCAGCACGGAACCTCGGGCCAGCACCGCTGAGACCAGCGTGACGAGACCCGCCTGAACTGACGCCCCGCCCGGATCGCCGCCTTCGTGACCGGCGACCGGGCCGGGCGAGCCGCGGGGACGTCAGCCCGGCTGACCCGGTCGGCCCGGACCGTGTGCCTCGGGGCGCTCTACCGTCGGAAACCCGTTCCCGGGATCCGCGGGGAAGTGGGCCCGCGCGGCCTCCGCCCGGGCCAGGTCCAGCACCACCTTCGGGGGCAGTCCCGCCGCCGCCGCCACCGCGACCACGTCGTCGTACTCCACCGAGGCGTTGACGACGGCACCGCGCGACGAGGCCACCTTCACCCGCACCTGCCCACCCGCCACCGCCACCCGCAGCTCCCGGCGGGCCAGCGCGGACTTCGTCACCGTGTGCTCGCGGACCCCGATCGACGTCGTGTGACTGAAGATCACCTGCCGCAGCCGGTCGGCCGCGGCGGGTTCGCACAGCACCGACAGGACGTGCGCGGGTCGGCCCTTCTTCATCAGAATCGGGGTCAGCCAGGCGTCCGCCGCGCCGCCGGCGAGCAGCGCCCGCAGCGTCGACGGCCACAGCCGCGGGTCCAGGTCGTCGACGTTCGTCTCCAGCACGACGCTGTCGCCGTGGCGGGCCCCGTGCGCCGTCGCCGGCCCGGCCAGGTCGGCCCGGCCGACGACCAGCCGGGTCACGTTCGGATGCCCGTCGAGATCCCGCCCGCCGGCACCCAGCCCGATCGACGTGGTGCGCATGAGCGGCATCGGACCGAACTCCTCGGCCAGCGTCACGGCGAGCGCCACCCCGGTCGGCGTCGCCAGCTCGGTCTCCACCGGGCCGCCCGCGGCCGGGGCCCCGGCCGCCCGCAGCAGCTCCAGCACGGCCGGCCCGGGCAGCGGGATGGCCCCGTGCGCCGCGCTGATCCGCCCGCCGCCCAGCGAGATCGGGCTGCACACGAGCCGGTCGATCCCGAGCGCGTGCAGACCGGCGACGGCGCCGACGACGTCCGCCAGGCTGTCGAGCGCGCCGACCTCGTGGAAGTGCACCTGCTCGACCGGGCGGCCGTGCACCCGCGCCTCGGCGGCCCCCAGCGCCCGGAACACGTCCGCGGCCCGGGTCCGCACCACCGGGTCGAGGTCGGCGGCGTCCAGCAGCCCGAGGATGTCGCCGAGCCCACGGGCGTGCGGGCTCGGCGCGCACCGCACCAGCACCTGGGACGCCCGCAGCCCCCCGCGCTGCACGGTCCGCGCGTCGAGGCGCACCTCGTCGGGCAGGCGCAGCGCCGCGACGGCGGCCCGCAGCACGGCCAGGTCGACCCCGGCGTCCAGACAGGCACCGAGGAGCATGTCGCCGCTGATGCCGCCGGTCGCGTCGAGCCAGCCGACGACCCCGGTGGACGTGTTGCCCGTCATGCCGCAATCATCGCCGCCCGGGCCCGCCGGGTGGCCCGGCACCCACCGACGGTCGGTCAGATCTCCTCCCAGGGCACCGAGGCGTAGACGCGGCGCAGCGCGGCCAGGACCTCCTGGTCCACCGGGATCGGCGTCGTGTCGATGCGGTCGACCGGCACGATCCCGCGGGCGTTGGCGACGAACGCCGCCCCGAAACGGCCGACGTCCGCCAGCCGCACCGGCTCCCGCCGGGACTCCAGGAGCGGGGCGGTGGCGGCCGCGGGCCGCATCCGCTGGTCGAGCAGCGTCATGGTGACGCCGACCAGTGCCGGGCCGTCCGGCCAGATCACCCGGCCCGGCGCCGCGGTGACGAAACCGATGTTGGCGACGGTGGTCTCACAGACCAGGCCGTCGCCGGTGACGAGCAGCGCGTCGTCGAAGCCGCGCCCGCGGGCCAGCCGGCCGAAGTGGATCTGCCCGAAGCTGCCGACGTGCTTGATGTGCGGGAACGGCCGCTGGTAGCGCAGCGAGCACAGCCGCAGCGGGCCGGCCGCGGGCTCGGCCGGCGGGCCGATCGAGACCAGGAGCGAGACCGGCCCCGTCCCGGTGGGGAAGACCACCGTCCGCACGGTCGCGTCCCCGCTCTCCGCCGGGCCGTGCGGAGCCGGGGTGGTCGCCAGCGCGTGCCGGATCCGGTCGCGGACCAGGCCGCCGTCCAGGTAGGTGCCGTAGAGCTCCTGGTTGGCGCGGTCCAGCCGCCGCAGGTGCAGCGCCAGCCCGCGGACCCGGCCGGCCCGGACCTGCATCGTCGTGAGGTGGCCGTCGTTGGCCAGGGCGAGGTGGCGCAGGTCGTCCACGCCCGCGGGGTGGCCGTCGACCTCGACGTGCGTCAGGGGTGTCGTGTCCACGCAACCCACGGTAGCGATCTCCTCGCGGCGGATCGGCCTTTCGGGGGCCGCCGCCGGGATCCGTCGACGGCCCCCGGCCCGGAGCCGGGGATTGCGCCGGCAGCCGCCGAAGTCGTTGCGGATACAGGGCCGCGACCGGTGAAACGGTGCCCCGGATGAGGGCCGACGAAGAGCTCCGGGGAGGATGTCGTTCCGGCAGCGGCGGTCACCGGCACCGCGTACGGTGTCAGTCCTAGGAAGATCTCCCGTGCCCCCGGCCGGGGCGCGGGCGATGATCGCAGCCGTGATGGATGGGGGCCGTCGGTGACGTCCGAGACAAGTCATGCCGACCCGACGACCCGGCCCTGGTCACGCGGCGGGCCGGGCCGGGCGGTGGCCGCGGAGACGTCCGCGGCGAACCTCCTCGACAGCCTGAGCGAGGTGGTGTTCCGCACCGACGCGGAGGGCCGCTGGACCTACCTGAACCGGGCCTGGACCACCCTGACCGGCTACGACGTCGGCCCGAGCCTGGGCGCGCGCTTCCTCGACTACGTCCACCCCGACGAGGTCGAGTACACCACCGCGCTGTTCATGGGCGTGGTGCGCGGCGGCACCGACCACTGCCACCACGAGACCCGCTACCGCACCCGCCACGGCGGCTACCGGCGGGTCCAGATCCGCGCCAACGTGCTGCGCGGCCCGTCCGGTGAGGTGCTCGGCAACACCGGCACGATCCTCGACGTCACCGACTCCCGGCTCGGCGCCGAGGTGGTCGGGGAACACGCCACGCTGCTGGAGCTGGTCACCGCCGGCACCGACCCCGAGGAGCTGCCGACGGGCGTCGCCGTCTACGACCGCGACCTGCGGCTGCGCCGCGGCTCGCCGGTCGTCGACCGCCTGGTCGGCGCGCAGCTGCACCCCGGTGACCCGCTCGACCGGCTGGTCGAGCTGCTGCGTCCCGCGGACTGGCGGGCGCGTTCCCTCGGTGGCGACTGGGGTCTGGTCGGGCTCGCCCTGCGCACCCGCCGGGCGCAGCTCGGCGACCTCGAGCTCGCCGGTGAGCGGGGCACCGGCCGCGCGCTGCGCGCCTCGGTGATCCCGTTCGACCAGGGCGGGGAGGAGCTGGCCGCGCTCGTCCTGTCCGACATCACCGACCTGCGCCGGGCCGAGCGCCAGCAGGCCGGGCTCGCCCGGCTCGGCCAGCGCGCGCTGGCCGAGCTCGACATCCCGACCCTGCTCGCCGAGGCGGTCGACCTGGTCACCGCCACCCTGGACGTCGCCGTCTGCGACGTGATCCGCCGCGAACCACCCGACGGCGACCGGGCGGACCGTCCCGACGGCGCGGGCCTGCCGGACGGGCCCGACCGTGCCGGTCTGCCGGACGGATCCGCCACCGGTCCCGCGCTCGGGTCCGCCACCGGTCCCGCCGCCGGTCCCGCGCTCGGGTCCGCCGCCGGTTCCGCCCTGACGGCCGGTGGTGCCGACGGGCCGGGGGTCGGTGTGCCCGATCCCGGGTACCTCGCACGCCTGACCGACCCGGCGGCACCGACCGCGCCCACGCAGCTCGGGACGGGCCCGATCTACCTGACCGGCACCCTGGCGGCCGAGGCGAGCTCGCTGGTCCACCTCGCGCTCGGCGCCGACGAGCCCGTGGTGGCGAACGAGCTCGGAACCCGTCCGCACCTGCGCAGCGGGTGGTCCGACGCCGGCGGGGCGCAGGCGGCGCTCGCGGCCCGGATCGGCTCGGCCCGCGCGCCGTTCGGCGTGCTGGCCGCGGCCAGCACGCGCCCGCGCCGCTTCACCGGGGAGGAGGCCCGTTTTCTCCAGTCCGTCGCGAACATCCTCGGCGCGGCGATCGACCGGGACCGCGCCGAGCGCCACTCGCGGCAGCTCTACGAGGAGGCGCAGCGCGGCCGCGCGTGGCTGGCGGCCAGCGCGGAGATCACCGCCGGCGCGCTGGTGGCCGGCCAGTCCCAGCAGGCCCTCATGCTGCTCGCCTCGCTGGCCCGCGGTGTGACCTCGGCGGACGTCGGTGCCGTGGCACTGCCGGACGAGGCGGGCAACCTGGTCGCCACCGAGGTCGACTCCGCCCCGCACCGCCACTCCGACCCGGAGACCCTGCACGGCATCGCGCTCGCCCTCGACGCCGCGGAGAACCGCCCCGAGTTCCAGGCCGGACGTCCCGTGTACGTGGCCGACCTCGACGCGTCCGACGCCTGGAGCGGCCCGATCGCGCTGACCGGACCCGCCGACACCCGGCCGGACGGGCCGGCGGGGGAGCTCCCGGGAGCCGCGCCGACCGGTGACCTGGCGGCTGGTGACCTGACGACCGGTGACCGGGCGGCTGGCGGTCCGACGAGCGGACCCGTCGAGTCCGTGGCGCCGGGACCGGACGGCCCGCTGGCGGTGGCGCCGCCGATCCCACCCGACCCCCGGCTCCGGGAGGCGCTGGTCATACCGCTGATCGCCACGGACAAGCCGCTCGGCGCGCTGGTGCTGGGCAACAGCACCGAGGGTGTCCCGTTCGCCGGGAACGACCCCGAACTGGCCGGAGCGTTCGCGAACGACGCCGCCCTGGCCCTCCAGCTCGCCGAGGCACACCGCGAACGCGCCCGGTTCGCGGTCTTCGAGGACCGCGAGCGCATCGCCCGGGACCTGCACGATCTCGTCATCCAACGGCTGTTCGCCATCGGCCTGCATCTGCAGTCGCTGACGAGAGCCGTCGGTGACGTGACCGCGGCCCGGCTGAACGCGGCCATCAACGGACTCGACTCGACCATCGACGACATCCGTCGCACGATCTTCAAGCTCCAGCCGACACCGGTCGGCGCCTGACCCGCCGTTCGACGTCCCCGCCCGGCCCTGCCCCGGCCCGGGCTTCCGGTCTGGCCGGTCTAGCCGTGTTTGCGGCCGGCGGTCTGCTGGGCCTTGAGCGCGACGGCGCCGACGGGATCGGTGGTGGGCTGCGGTGACCCGCCGGCGGGTTCGACGGTGAGGGCGACCCGGTCGGCGTCGCCCACATTGCCGACGATCCAGTCACCGGACCTGGCGGTGCCAACTGTCATCCCGGCGGAGCGTGCTCCCCGTGGCCCGAGCAGCCACAGTTGGTAGACCTTCCCGGCGTCGAGCGGTGGCAGGTCGCGCGCGGAGACGACGGCCAGGTTGCCGGCGTTCGCCATGGTCAGCTCGCCACCGCCGGCGACCGGTGCCGAGTCGGCGACGGTGAGCGCGGAGGCCGCGAGGGCCTGGGCGTCGGCGACCTGGGCGCGGGTGTCGGCGAGCTCGGCCCGCTGGTTGACGGTGACGGTCCCCAGCGCCGCCCCCGCCGCGAGGACACCGGCGGCCACCCCGACCAGCGCGTGCCGGGCCCGCGGACGTCGACGCCGCCGGTCGGGGCCGCCCTGCCGACCGGTCTGGTCAGGTCGACCGGTGGGTGGCACGGCCCGGTCCGCGGAAACGCGCGGGCGGAACTGCGGCGTCGTTCCGATCACGGCGAGGAGGTCCGCCCGCAGGCCCGGCGGTGGCTGTTCGGTGGCGATCGCCGCGAGATGCTCCGTGGCCGCCGAGAGGTGGAAGAGCTCGTCGGCGCAGAACCCGCACTGCTCGAGGTGGGCGTCGACGAGCGCGGCCTCGGCCGGGTCGACGGCGTCCAGGGCGCGCGCGGCGACGAGAGAGTGCGCGTCGGCGGTCATGACCGGCCTCCCATGCAGTCCGACAGCCGGCTCAGCCCGTCCCGCATGCGGGTCTTGACCGTGCCGACGGGTAGTTGGAGCAGTTCGGCGACTTCGCGGTAGGTGTAGCCGGAGTAGTAGGCGAGGGTGATCGACTCGCGCTGGGTGGCCGTGAGGCCACCCAGGCAGCCGCGGATCCGCTCGTGCTCCAGCCTGGTCTCCACCTGCTCGGCGACCTGGTCGTGCGGCCGCGCGGTCGACCGGGCCGCGACCCGGACGTCCCGGGCCCGCTGGGCCTCGACGGAGCGGACCCGGTCGACCGCGCGGCGGTGGGCCATCGTCGAGACCCAGCCGGCGACGCTGCCGCGGGCCGGGTCGAACCGCGGCGCCTCCTGCCACACCCCCACGAAGACCTCCTGAGTGACCTCCTCGGCCTGCGCCGGATCACGCACGATCCGGCGCACGAGTCCGTACACGCGGGCGGCGAGCTGGTCGTAGAGGGCGCCGAAAGCGTCGGCGTCCCCGCGGGCCGTTCGGGCCAGCAGCGTCTCCGGGGACGGCCCGCGGGCGCCGTCCCCGGGACCGGGCAGGGCGCGCAGCGCCGCGGCCTGGATCTGGTCGGCTTCCATGACTCCCCATCGCGTCGTCGTCGGTGACTCGACCGGGGTTCGTCGCCGCGGGCCGCGCGGATCGGTCCCGATGCCGACATTCTCGTCTCGGTGCGAAGGGAGGCATCCCTGGGTGAGGGGAGGCGGCCGCGCCGGTGCGAACTAGGCGCGTCCCGGGTGACCGCCCGTCCCCGGTCCGTCGACACCGGCGAGACGGCCCAGGAACGTGGTGTTGTCGTAGAAGTTCTCCACCGCGAGCAGGCGCAGGTCCGGCGCGCAGCGGGCGACCGTGACGCCGAACAGTTCCATCCGCTCGCCGGTCGGCTGGTGCCCCTGGTACGGGCCGGCGAAGGTGCCCCAGTGCCGCCACTTGAAGGCGATCACGGGCGGTGGTGAGTACACCTCGAGGACCTCCCAGAAGAACCCGCCCGGGAACGCCCGGTGGAAGGTCTCGTGGGAGGACTCGAAGGTCTCCGCGGCGGCCGAGTAGTAGGGGTTCTCGCCGATGAGGACGTTGTAGCTGCCCCGCTCGGCGAGCTCGGCGCTGTCCGCCGCCGGCCCTCCGTTCATGCTGACCCGGATCCGGTCGCTGACCATGCTGACCCACTGGGCGGGGTCGCTCTTGTACGACAGCTCCATCTCGAACACCTGCACGAGCTGCTCGACGACGTCGGCGAGGGATCCGGGCGCGTGGTGGGTGGTGCGCTCCCGGGGCATCACCTCGCGGGAGAAGTGGTAGTCCGGCGGGGCCCCGTCGCGCCACCGGGCGTCCGTGGACGCGGCGATGACCGCGTCGCGGCCGCGCAGGTGCAGCGGAGGCGGGCCGGCCGTGCTGTCTTCGCTCACCGTGTCGTCCTCCGATGGTCCGATGCGTTCACCTGTTCGGGTGGGCGCGCAGTCGCCGGACGGCACAGATCCCCAGGCCGCCGAGGCAGGCCGGGGACCGCCGTTCGTGGGCGGACGATAACCGTCGGTGACGGTTGGACGGTCGGTGGGTGCCGTCAGGCCTGCGCGGTTCGAGTCTGGTCGGTTCGGATCCCGCCCGGCCTGAATCGTTGGTCGCCGGAGCAACGGCGAAGGTCCCGGCGGGACGGACGTTCGGTCCCGCCCCGCGGCACGCCCGGGCCAACCCGGGCCGGTCGGACCCCGACCCGGCTGCCCGAAGGGCGCGTGATCAACGGCCGGGGACGGAGGTGGAGCGTGGCCAGGAGCGCTGGCCGTCCTTGGTCTCGATGCTCACGTTGAGACGTTCGAGCATGGTCGCGAACAGGTGTACCTCGTCCTCCGACCAGGTGCCGACCAGGCCGCTGAGCTCACCGATGACGAAGTCGCGGTCGTCGGTGACGCGGCGGGTGCCCTCGGCGGTGATGCTCAGCTTGCGGGCGAGGCCGCCGTCGGGGTCGGGGATGCGCTCGGCCAGGCCGGCCTGCAGGACCGCGGCGGTCTGGCGGTTGACCGTGGAGACGTCGAGGGAGAAGGCCTCGGCGAGCTGGCCGATGGTCATCGGGCCCTGGGCCTCGAGGCGGCTGAGGAGGAGGTAGGCGGAGCGGTCGAGGTGACGTGTGCGCCCGCGCCGCGCGGCGCTGGGCGCGATGTGGTGCCTGGCGAGCAGCATCAGCTCCCGCTCCAGGTCGCGCAGACTGTCGTGCACCCGGGCCTCCGCTGGACGTCCGCGCGCATCGGCGGCGGCGGACCGTGATCTTTCTCCCAGTCTAGCCGGGTGACGACAGGATGTGTACGAACCATATTGCGTGTAGCATGCATATACGCAGCAGTCTGTTCGGCGTCCTGCCCTGGCGATGCCGCCGCCACGCACCACCCTCGTCGAAGCGGAGTACCGCCATGGCGCGAGTTCGCACGGACCCGGCTGAACCGGGGGTGGGCCCGGAGCCGGCCAGACCGGCCGTGCCGACCCCGCCGCGCCCGGGTCTGCTGATCGCGACGCTGGCCGTGGCGGGCATCGTGGCGTCGTTCATGCACACCCTGGTCGTGCCGATCATTCCGCAGCTCCCGCGCCTGTTGGACTCCTCGGCGTCCAACACGACCTGGGTCGTCACGATCACCCTGCTGGCCGGGGCCGTCGCGACGCCCGTCGCCGGGCGGCTCGGTGACATGTACGGCAAACGCCGGATCATGCTCGCCAGCGTGGGGCTGCTCGGCGCCGGCTCGCTGGTCTGCGCGTTGAGCACGTCGCTGCCGCAGATGGTCGTCGGCCGTGGGTTGCAGGGGCTGGCCACCGGGCTGATCCCGCTCGGGATCAGCCTCATGCGTGACGAGCTGCCGCCCGAGCGGCTCGGCTCCGCGCTCGGGCTGATGAGCTCCTCGCTCGGCATCGGCGGCGCGCTGGGTGTCCCGACCTCGGCGCTGATCGCCCAGAACTTCAACTGGCACGTGCTCTTCTGGACGGCCACCGTCCTGAGCGTGCTGGTGCTCGCCCTGCTGTGGCGGGTCGTCCCCGAGTCGCCGGTGCGCGACGTCCGCGGCCGTTTCGACGTCGTCGGCGCGCTCGGGCTCGGCGCCGGGATCACCTGCCTGCTGCTGGCGGTCTCCAAGGGCAGCGCCTGGGGCTGGACGTCCACCGCCACCCTGGGGACGGTGCTCGCCGCGCTCGCCGTGCTGGCCCTGTGGGGCCCGTGGGAGCTGCGCCACCCCTCGCCGGTGGTCGACCTGCGGGTCAGCGCCCGCCGCCAGGTGCTGATGACCAACCTGACCTCGGTCGTCGTCGGGTTCGCCATGTACGGGATGGGGCTGGTCATCCCGCAGTTCCTGCAGCTGCCCGCCGGCACCGGCTACGGGCTGGGCAAGTCGATGGTCGTCGCCGGGCTGTGCTTCGCCCCGTTCGGGGTGGTGATGATGCTCGCCTCGCCGCTGACCGCCCGGGTGTCGGCGAGGTGGGGGCCGAAGACGACGCTGGTGCTCGGTTCCGCGATCATCGGGGTCAGCTACCTGATCGGCCTGTTCCTGATGCACTCGGTGTGGCAGGTCGTGCTCCTCGCGGTGATCGGCGGGGTCGGGGTGGCGCTGGCCTACGCGTCGATGCCGTCGCTGATCATGGACGCGGTGCCGGCGACCGAGACCGCGGCGGCCAACGGCCTGAACACGCTGATGCGCTCGCTGGGCACATCGTCGTCGGCTGCCGTCGTCGGGGTGATGCTGGCCAACATGACCAGCACGTTCGACGGCCGGCAGGTCCCGTCGCTGGCCGGTTTCCACGCGGTGTTCGCCCTCGGCGCGGGCGCCGCGGTGGCCGCCGTGCTGATCGGCCTGTTCATCCCCGGCCGGGGGGCGCGGCGGACGCCCGCCCCGGCCGGTACGGCACCGCGGGAGCCGGGCCGGCCGCGCGCGCAGCTCCAGCGGAGCTGACGCCGCCGGCTGCCGGGCCGGTCGTGGGCTGCCGGTGGCCGCGCCGCCCGGACGAAGCGCGGGATACGGTCGGATACAGGCCCGCCCCGGATCCGGGCCCGGGGCGCTCGGGGCGGTGCGAACAGCTGCCGTGACCCGACGCACCGGGTCGGGGGAAGGACGCGATCGTCATGCTGCCGCTGGTCACCGTGCTGGTCCTGGCCGTCCTCACGGCGGCGGCGGTCGCCGCGGCGCTGCTGGCCGCGGCCGGCTGGTGGGCCGCCGCCGCGGTGGCCGGCGCGCTGCTGGCCCTCGCCGGCTACGACGTCGCCCAGCGCCAGCACGCCATCCTCCGTTACCACCCGGTGCTCGGGCACGCCCGGTTCCTGCTCGAGACCATCCGCCCGGAGATCCAGCAGTACTTCGTCGAGCGCAACTACGACGGCCGCCCGTTCGACCGGGCCACCCGGACGATGATCTACCAGCGGGCCAAGGGCACCCACGGTGACCAGGCGTTCGGCACCGAGCGCGACGTCAACGAGATCGGCTACGAGTACCTCCCGCACTCGACCGCGCCGGTACCGGTCGCCCCCGGCTCCGCGCCGCCACGGGTGCGCGTCGGTGGGCCGGACTGCACCCAGCCCTACGACATGGCGCTGCTCAACGTCTCGGCGATGAGCTTCGGGTCGCTGTCCGCCAACGCGGTGCTGGCGATGAACCGCGGCGCCGCGGCCGGGGGCTTCGCGCACGACACCGGCGAGGGCGGGCTCACCGAGTACCACCTGCGCCACGGCGCCGACCTGGTCTGGGAGATCGGCAGCGGCTACTTCGGCACCCGCACCCCCGACGGCGACTTCGACCCGGCCCGGTTCAAGGACGTCGCCGCGCTGCCCACTGTGCGGATGGTCGAGCTCAAACTGAGCCAGGGCGCCAAGCCCGGCCTGGGGGGCGTGCTGCCGGCGGCGAAGGTCACCGCGTCGATCGCCCGGGCCCGCGGGGTCCCCGAGGGGGTCGCCTGCATCAGCCCGTCGGCCCACCGGGTCTTCAGTACGCCGCGCGAGCTCGTCCTGTTCGTCGGGCGGATGCGCGAGCTCGCCGGCGGCAAGCCGGCGGGGTTCAAGCTGTGCGTCGGCTCGCGCCGGGAGCTGCTCGCGATCTGCCGGGCGATGGTGGAGGAGGGGATCACCCCGGACTTCATCGTGGTGGACGGCTCGGAGGGCGGCACCGGCGCGGCACCGCTGGAGTACGAGGACCACGTCGGCACCCCGCTGACGGAGGGCCTGATCACCGTGCACAACGCGCTGGTCGGGGTGGGCCTGCGGGACCGGGTCCGGATCGGGGCCGCCGGCAAGGTCGCCAGCGGGGTGGATGTCGTGAAGCGGCTCGCGCAGGGCGCGGACTACACGAACGCGGCCCGGGCGATGATGATGGCGGTCGGCTGCATCCAGGCCCAGCGCTGCCACACCAACACCTGCCCGGTCGGCGTCGCCACCCAGGACCCGCGCCGCGCCCGCGCCCTCGACGTCGCCGACAAGAGCGAACGGGTCCGCCGGTACCAGGCCGCGACGGTCGCCCAGGCGGTGCAGGTGATGGCCTCGCTCGGCTGCACCGGCCCCGGGCAGCTGCACCCGGGGATGCTGATGCGCCGGCTCACCCACACCGACACCCGCAGCTACGCCGAGCTGTACGAGTGGCTCGAACCCGGTGAGCTGCTCGCCGAGGCGCCGCGCTCGTGGGCGGCGGACTGGGCCGCCGCCGACCCCGACAGCTTCCGCCCCTGAGACCCCGTCGGCAGGGCTGGACCACTGGGGCTGGATCAGTGGGTCCGCGCTCAGCGCGGGGCGCGGTCCAGAACGCGGTCCAGGAACCGGATGATCCCCGGCAGGCGCTCGGCGAGCGGGAAGGCGCCGCCATGGCCGGCCCCCCGCAGCAGGGTGAGCTCGACCGACCCGCCGACGGCGCACAGGCCGTCCGCGAGCTGCTGCGACTGCTGGTAGGGGACGGTGCAGTCGGTGTCGCCGTGCTCGATGAGGAAGGGCGGCGGCGGGCGGTCCGGGCGTAGGTGGGACAGCGGGCTGGCCCGGCGCACCAGCTCCGGCGCGGTGGTGATCTGCGCGCCGAGGAAACGCGACTCGGGGGAGTCGGCGCGGTCGTGCGAGGCGGCGCGGGCCGGGCAGCGCGGGTTCGCCCGCAGCTGGGTGTCCATGGTCGAGAAGTCCACCGGGCCGTACAGGTCGACCACCGCCCCCACCGCGCTGGACGGTGGATCCCCGGCCGGAGACAGGTCGCCGGCCGGGGGCAGATCAACGTCCTCGGACAGCGGGTCCGCGCCGGCGGCGCCGAGCATGGCGGCGAGGTAGCCGCCGGCGGACTCGCCGATCACCCCGATCCGGGTCGGGTCGAGGCCGCGGTGGTGCGCGTTCGCCCGCAGCCAGCGCACCGCGGCCCGCACGTCGGCGACCGCCGCCGGGAACGCCGCCTCGCCGGAGAGCCGGTAGTTCACACTGGCCACCGCGTAGCCCGCGGCGGTGAGGGCGTGCGCGGTGCGGGCCATGTCCTGTTTGTCGCCGAAGGCGAACGCGCCGCCGTGGATCGCGACGACGACCGGGAGCGGGTCGCCGGCGCCGGAGGGCAGCGACAGATCGAGCCGCTGCGCGTCGGACAGCGTCGCGTAGGCCAGGTTGTGATCGGTGCGCACACCGCCGCCATCGAGGTCGAGTCGGGCCGGGGAGACGGGGACGGCGGACATGGCGCGGCCACCCCCGGTTGCATCATGCCCCGTCCGCTCCGGGTCGCCGCGAGCAGGGCCCGGCCGCGAGCAGGGCCCGGGCGGGCGCGGCACCCTGGGAGGCGGGCCCCGGGCGGGCTCAGCCCCAGGTCGACAAATTGCGGCTCAGGTCGCCGGTGAACGCCGCCGCGTACTCGTGCGTGGCACGACGGCCCTCCAGAGTCCCGGTGCCGGCTGTCAGCGGCTCGTCGGTCCACAGGTCGGCCACGGTGCCGGCTTTGGGGCGGCTGCCGGCCGGCCCGACCGGCAGCAGCGGCAGGGCCGTGCCCGCCGGCATGGCGCCGGGCCCGCGTACGACGACCAGACCGCGCAGGATGTCGTCGGCCCCGGCGGCGTCGGCCGGGGTCACGACCGCCCGCAGGAACCAGCGCGGGCCGTCGGCCCCGACCACCCGGGAACCCGGGAGCAGCAGCTCCGGGCCGTGCGGGCCGTCGCGGACCGCCGCCTCCGGGTGGCCCGCGGCCAGCTCGGCGCGCACACCGGCCCACAGCCGCCCGCTGGTCGGCGCGGCGAACACGGTCACCCGCACGGTGAGCCCGGGGGCGGTCAGGACGAGATCGGTGCCCGGCCCGGTCCGCGCGCCGCGCGCGATCCGGGCGGTCACCCCCGGCGGTACCGCGACGCGCAGCGCGCCGAGGTCGAGGATCTCGGGCGCGCCCCGCCCCGCCCCGCCGGGCCAGGCGCGCTCGGAGACGTCGAACGGGCCGGGGTGGCCCATGGCCGCCGGTGCCGGCCCGCGCGGCGGATGGCCGGATCGGTGCTCGTCCACGGAGGTTCTGCGGCGACCGAACATGCTCCCCCTCCCCAACCACCACACGCGCCGCCGGGTGGGAGCGGGCGGCACCGGGTGTGGGCGTGGCCACTGGGACGCAGTGTCACCCCGTCGCGGCGGCAGGGCAAGCCAGCCCGGCGAAAACCCGGGCCACGGCGGCGCGGGCTGCCTAAGATGGCTGGCGACTGCCACGGTTCCGCCTCGGGGTGACTGGCGGGGTGCGGTCGGCAGTGGGCCGGATCATGGGGTTTCTCAGGGGTTGTGGGTGAGTTGTGAGCACGGGTAAAGTACTCCGTTTCGATCATGTGCGCGGCTACGGGTTCCTCGCGCCCAGCGACGGCGGCGAAGATGTCTTCCTGCACGCGAACGATCTGCTCGTCGAGAAGAGCCTGGTGGTGCCGGGCGTGGTCATGGAGTTCGAGGTCGAGGAGAGCGACCGCGGCCGGAAGGCCTCGTCGGCCCGGATCCTGCGGGGCCCGGCGACCCCCCCGGTCGGCGTCCCCGCCACCGGCGCGACCACCCCGGCGCCGGTGGTTCCCCGGCACGACGACGGCGGCGACGTCCTGTGCGACGTCCTGCCGGCCGAGGAGTTCACGCAGGAGGTCACCGAGGTCCTGCTGCAGACCGAGCCGTCGCTGACCGGCGCGCAGATCCTGCACATCCGCCGTCAGCTCGCCGACGTCGCCCGCAAGTACGGGTGGGTGGAGAACTGACACCGCGGGCGGCGACCGCCGCCCGTCCGGCCGACTGAACCCGCCGCCCGGGACCTCGGCCTGGGCTCGCGGCTCAGCCGGCCATCCCGGCCTGGTCCGCGATGCCGGCCGGCCGGGAGTCGTCGATCTCCGGGGAGTAGACGACCAGGTTGCCCTTCCCCAGCCGCTTCGCCGCGTACATGGCGTGGTCGGCGTGCTGGAGCACCTCGTCGGGGCAGACCGGCCCGGCCCGGGTGCTCACGATCACCAGGCCCAGGCTGGCCCGCACCAGGTGCCGGCTGTCCTCGATGGGCACGGTGATCCGCAGCGCCGCGCGGATCCGGTCCCCGGCCGCGCGCAGCTCCTCGGCCCGCCCGCCCGCCCGGTCCGCGGCCCCGGTGTCCAGCAGGACGGCGAACTCGTCGCCGCCGAGGCGGGCCACCGTGTCGGTCGGGCCCGCGGCCCGGGCCAGCCGGTGCGCCGCCGTGCGCAGCACCCGGTCGCCGGCGGCATGACCGAGGTTGTCATTGACGATCTTGAAATCGTCCAGGTCGCAGAACAGCAGCGCCACCGGGTGGCCGGTGCGTTCGTGCCCGTCGAGGGCCGCGCGCAGCCGGCGGAAGAACAGGGTGCGGTTCGCCAGCCCGGTCAGCGGGTCGTGGAAGGCCTGGTGGTGCAGCCGGGTCCGGCTCTCCTCGTAGCGGGCCAGCAGCAGCGTGTTGTCGATCGTGGTCACGAACTGGCGGGCGAGCGCGAGCAGCATCAGCGCGAGCATGCCGATGATCTGCGGGACCGGGATGTCGGCGTGGGTGGTGATCTGGGCCGCGAGCAGGGCGCCGACGCAGCCGAGGGGCAGGTAGGGCACGGCGACGCGGGCCCAGACCCCGCGCGGGCTCCGCCGCGTTCTGATGATCATGCCGTCGTGGGGGGCGGCGGCGGCCAGCGCGGTCAGCACGCTGCCGCCGGCGAAGCCGACCAGCACGACCGCGTCCGGGCCGTCGGTGGCCTTCGCGTAGGCGTTCAGCGCGGCGCCGTCGGTCACCGCGAACAGCAGCAGCGCCGCGCTGAGCAGGCTGAGCGACCCCGAGCCCGTCGGCCGCCGGAAGATCAGGATGAAGATGACGGCGGAGAGCAGGATGAGCTTGCCCGCCCCGCCGGCCACCCCGAACGCCAGCGACGTCTGGTTGATCTGCGCCGACCGGACGAGCGGGACGACCAGGATCGCGTAGACGAGCAGCAGCAGCGATCCGACGACGAGCAGCCCGTCGAGGACGGCCTCGAGGTACCAGGCGATCCCGCCGCGTTTGTTCGTGCTGATCGGGATGGCACGGGCCCGCTCGGTGGGGAACGTCAACAGCCCGGCCAGGCCCAGGGCGTAGCCGAGCAGCGGCGCCGCGCCGGTGGCGGCGAGGTCGGGGACGGTCACCCCGCTGGCCACCATCGACACGGCCACGCCCGCCACGAAGCTCGACATGATCGCCGCCGCCTCGTACCGGCGCCATCGACGCTCGGGCCGGGGCACCCGCCGGGCGGTGATCAGGCAGCAGATCGCGGAGGCGAGCGCGGCGCCCGCCACCGCCGCCTGCGCCGCCTGCTTGCCGACCCGCTCGGGCAGCACCATCGCGACCGCCGAGGCCAGCCCGACGAAGGCCAGCCCGACGGCGGCCATCGCGCGGAACGCGCCGCGGGACACCGGACGCGCGGGCAGCCTGTCCGGCTCGGCGCGGGCGCGGGTCCCGGCCGATGTCGCTTCCCGTCCGTCCGGCATTCAGCTCCTGTCGGCGGTGCTCCGGTGACGTCCCGCCGGGTGCGCGGCCCGTCGACGGGACCGGGTCGCACGGCTTACCGGGCGAGAACTCCGTGTTTCGAGTGGACGCCCGGCGCCGGGCTTTCTCAACTCAGGACCCGCGATCCGCCCGTTACGTCGTCATCGCGCCCGCCGGACCCGCCACGCGGTGTCGCTACGGTGAGCGGGCCGCCACCCCCGCGCGCCGCCCCGGCGCCCGCCGGGCCCGCGGGGGAGGCACGCGAGGGAGGTCGGGATGACGGTTCTGGTCGGCGCCCGGGTGGTGACGCCGCACGGCGTCCTCGACCCCGGCCGGGTGCGGGTCGAGGGTGGGCTGATCGTCGAGGTCGGCTCCGTCGGCGGCCCCGAGGCCGGCCCCGTCGGCGGGGGGGCGGGCAGCGGGGACGTCGTCGACCTGGCCGGGGCCTGGCTGGTGCCCGGGTTCGTCGACCTGCACGTCCACGGCGGCGGCGGGCACGACGTCACGGCGTCACCGACGGAGCTGGCCGCGGCGGTGGCCTTCCACCGGGCGCACGGGACGACCCGCACGCTGGTCTCGCTGGTGACGGCGCCGGTGGCGCGCCTGGCCGAGCAGCTGTCGTGGGTGGCCGCGCTCGCCGCGGCCGGGCCCGGGCCCGGCGGTCATGTGGTCGGCGCGCACCTGGAGGGGCCGTTCCTCGCGTCCGCCCGCCGCGGCGCCCAGCCGGGCGGGCATCTGCGCCCGCCCGACCGCGGCGTGTTCGCCGAGCTCGCCGCGGCGGCCGCGGGCACGCTGAGGGTGATCACCCTGGCCCCGGAGCTGCCCGGAGCCACCGCGGTGATCGAGGCCGCGCTCGCCGCCGGGGTGATCGCCGCCGCCGGCCACACGGACGCCACCTACGACGAGGCCGCCGCCGGCTTCGCGGCCGGGATGACCCTCGCCACCCATCTGTTCAACGGCATGCGCCCGCTGCATCACCGCGAGCCCGGCCCGGCCGGCGCGGCACTCGACGCCGGCGTGGCCTGCGAGCTGATCAACGACGGTGTGCACGTGCACCCGGCGTTGCTGCGCCTGGTCGCCGCCGAGCCGGCCCGCCTGGTGCTGGTCACCGACGCGGTGGACGCGGCGGGCGTCGGTGACGGCGACTACCTGCTCGGCGGCCAGCCGGTCCGGGTCCGGGACGGGCAGGCCCGGCTGGCCGCCACCGGCGCGCTCGCCGGCAGCACCCTGACGATGGACCTCGCCGTGCGGCGCGCCGTCGCCGCCGGGCTCCCGCTCGAGGTGGCGGTCGCCGCCGCGGCGGCGAACCCCGCCCGGGTACTGGGCCTCGCCCACCGCTGCGGGTCGATCGCCCCCGGGCTGGACGCCGACCTGGTCGTGCTCGACGCCGATCTGCGGGTCACCCGGGTCATGGCAGCCGGCAGCTGGCTGCCCGGTCCGGCTACCCGGCCGATCGTGGCCGGATAGCCGGCGCACCGGTCAGCGCACCGGTGCGTCAGGACGCCGCGTTCGACGTCCCGGGGTCGCGAGGCGGACGGCTCAGCCGCGCCACCACGGGCCGGTGATCGCCACCGTGAGGCCGTCGCTCTGGATGTTGGAGTAGAGCCACCGGCCGTCCGCGGAAAACGTGGCGCCGGTCCACTCGCTGTCGCTGACGGCGTTGCGGGCCAGCGGGTAGGGGACACCCTCGGCCGACGGCGCGATCAGGTACTGCTCGCCGTCGCCGTCCTCGCACAGCACGATGCCGCCGTTGGGCGACACGGTGATGTTGTCGGGGCCGTCGAACCGGCCGCCCGGCTCGATCAGCAGCACCAGCTCGAGGGTGCCGCGCTTCGGGTCGAGCTTCCAGACCTGACCGGCGTGGTCCCGGGCGGCGCCGTCCGCGGTCTTGGCGTAGCTGGAGACCACGTAGGCGGAGCGCCCGGACCAGAAGATGCCCTCGGCCTTCGGGACCTGGGTGACCTTGCCGGCGGCGAACTGCTTGCGGGTCGACACCGTGGCGGCGTCCGGGTCGGGGACGTCGACCCAGGACAGTCGCACCGTGGTGTGCAGCGCGCTGACGGCGGACAGGTCCGGGACACCGGGGACCTGCAGCGCCTGCAGCTTGCCGCCGGCCCGCAGGCTGCCGGGCCCGCCGAGCGGCTTGCGGGGCAGGAAGCGGTAGATCAGGCCGTAGGGCTTGGACGCGTCCTCGGTCAGGTAGAGGCAGCCCGACTGGGGGTCGACCGCGACGGCCTCGTGCGCGAACCGGCCGAGCGCGGTCAGCGGCACCGCCTCGCGGTCCCGCAGCCGGCCGAACGGGTCGACCTCGAAGACGTACCCGTGCCGCTTGGTCAGCGCGGGGTTGGTCGTCGGGGTCTCCTCGGTCTCCTCGCAGGACAGCCAGGTGCGCCACGGGGTGTTGCCACCGGCGCAGTTGCGGATGGTGCCGGCCAGGCTGGGCACGGCCGACAGCAACCGGTCACCGGCGACGGTGACGGTCGTCGTCCCGCCCGAGGCGGCCGGGTCGTAGGTGATGCCCGGCCGCTGCGGGACGAGGTCCGTGCCACCGGGGGAGAGCTCGTGGTTGCGGACGAGAACGCTGCGGCCCGGGCCGAGCGGGAACGCGTACGTCCCGTCGGGCGCGCCGGGCACCGCACCCCCGCCGGTCAGGGAGTCGACCCCGGCTCGGGACAGCACGGTGTACCGGAAGCCGGGGGGAAGATCGACCAGGCCCTTCGGATCCGGGACCAGCTCGCCGTACCCGGTGAACTTCTTCGGTGTTGCGGCGGACGCGGTGCCGGCGAACACCGAGCTCACCGCACCCGACAGGGTGAAGCCCAGGCCGGCCGCGCCGGTTCCCACGACCACCTGACGGCGGTTAACTGCCATGAAGACCCTCCTTCACAAGGACGGTCCGCACGCTCGCAGCCGCACATGACCGGCAAGCGACTCGAACGCGAACGTCCGTGCACGGCAGGTGGGCGAGATCCCCAACTACTGCGGCATCGGCGCGGCGGACCCGCCTCGGAGCCGGGCCACGCGGCGGAGCGTCGCTCGCCTACGAGGGATCGACCTCGACCTCGCCGTCCGCGGGGCCGGGGCCGGCGTCGTCACCGCAGGGACCGCGCGAACCACCGGACGCAGGACAGCGCACCGAGCAGGTATTCACGGCATTCCTCCGACCCCGCCGGTGGCGGGGGGCGGTGTTCCCGGCTGACCTCCATGACCTCGAGGAGAAGGGGGTGGTGCGGCAGGCTGTCGGCCTCGCTGGCCGCCGCCACGCGACTGGCCGCCGTCTCCCGTCCGCCGCGCAGGAGGAAGTGATAGCGGAAGGCGTCGAGCATGTATCGGCCGGCGAGCCAGGCGTCGCGCAGCGGTTCCCGCTCGACGTCCACTGAGCTGACCTGGGTCCACAGCACCGCCTGTGCGTCCTGCGCCCAGAAGGTGGCCTCCGCCCGGAGGGCGGCGATCCCAGGCTGCCGCAGGCCGTGCCCGGCGAGATCCCGGACGACCGGCCGCCGTTCCGCGAGCAGCCGGCACAGGACAAGGGGGGAGGCCGCGAGAGTCGCACCGTCCGTGACGTTCACCCGCAGGCCGGGAAGCTCCGCGTGCAGTTCCCGGGTCAGGTCGAGCCAGAGCTCCGGGCGGGGGTCGTCGACGAGGAGGTGCATGTCGATGTCGCTGAACCTGCTGCGGGCGACCGGGTCGAGAATCGAGCCGGTGAGAACGGCGGCGAGCAGGCCGGGAACGTGCGCGAGCCGCGGGCGGGCCCAGCCGACCACTTCGTCGGCCTCCGTCTGCCGCGGCGGGCTCGCTCCGGCGGCGGTTCGGCCGGGCTCGGTCGGAATCCGGGCGGTCCCACCGAGGGAGGCGTCCGTGACCCTCGCGACGGAAACGGTGATTCCTGGGCCGACCAGCTGCCGCACCGACATCTCGGCCATCTCCCGGACATGCGAGAGAAGCGGCCGTCCCTCATACACGACGACCACGTCGGTCGGTGTCGTCTGCACGATCCGGGCGCCCTGAACATCGAGCTGGGTGAACAACTTGCAGAGATCGAGGTCGGTGATCCGCCGGCCATTCGCCCCGTCCGCCACCACATGCAACGACCGGGCGGTTGTGATACTGAACCGGCGGCCGGGGACAGGGCATCCGCAGGAGCCGGTCGACCAGGCCCCGCGGTCTCCCGTCCGGTATCGAAGCAGCGGCATAGCGCGATTGACCAGACCGGTGACGACAATGTCCCCGCCGGGGTCAGCCGGTGATGCGACCGCCTGCCGTGGCTCCAGAATCTCCACGACCGCGTCTCGCTCGTTCACGTGATAATCGTCCGTGGTGAGACAGCCGTTGCCGACGACCCCGAACTCGGCGAGGGTGTAGAGCGACGTCACCGGACAGTCGAATATTTCGCCCAGGCGCTCGCGCGTGGCCATCTGTACCGTCTCACCAGAAAGAACCAGCGCGTGGGGCCTGATTTTTCCGACGTCCGCCGCGCGTTCGGCCACGAGTGTGAGCACCGAGGGCATGCCGGTGACGACACGCCGATCGAGGTGGTGCAGGGAGCGTCCCAGGAGATCCGGTGGGAGATGCCAGACCCGGTGGAAGCTCCACTTCGTCATGGTTCCGCGGATCGACCACGGTGAACGCTGGGAGCGGCTCGTCGAGGCGAGGTGCAGCGTGAGGTGGACAAGCCCGTCGTCCAGCCACTCGGCTCGGTCGAGAACTGTCGTGACCTGCCGGGCCAGCGCAGCAAGCTCGGCCCGCTGCGCGTCCTGGTCGATCGTGATCTCCACAGGTACGCCGGAGGTCCCGGTGGTTCGCACGGTGCGCCAGTCGGACGGCTCGCCGGCCTCGGACCACAGCCGGACCCGGTGCCTGCGCACCTCCTCGCGGTCGAGGATCGGGAGGTCGAACAGCGCCCGCTCGGCGACCTCCGGGCTCACGTCCCGGAGCGTCGGGTGGTCGTGGTAGTACGGGACGGTGGTCGCCGCGAAGGTCAGCAGATCCGCGAGTGCCGAACTGTCCGTACCATTCACTTCGGGAGCGCCCCGAAAGCTTCGCGGCGAACGTGTTTCTCAAATGTTCCCAGCTCGTTCAGGTCGTGCCCGGACGACATCCAGAAGGTGGTGAGATGGTACGGGCCTCAAGCAGCGCCCCGCCGGGCTCTCGCGACCGTGCCAGCGGCAGTGCCCGCCGACGATACTCGACCGCGGCCAGGAGACGGGTGAGAGCGGCACCGTCGCCGCCTTCCGCTGTCCACAGTTCGAACAGCGAAGACACCGCGTCCCCATCTTCCGGCCGATCGTCCGTTCGGGTTCGATCCGTGTGACCAGCCGGGAGAAAAGGCGCGGGGGCTGTTCGGCCGGGCACGGGAGTGCTGGAACCTCCCGCGTCTGTTCCCGTCCTGGACCGCAGGATGCTCAGGAGCAGATCGACGGTCGATACCGTGATCGCCGACGGGAGGATCTCGAGAGCCATCCGCATAAGGTAGGCGGGAAGTCCCGCCTGCCGTAGCTCCCGCTGAAGCAGCGGGCCAGGCCCGTGGCCCGGGGTTGTCACAGCCGGCCGATCCACCGCAGAACAGTACCCACGTGGCAAGGGTAGCCCAGAAAGTCGCATCGCAACCCGTCATAAGCGGGGATAAGGGCGCGACGCTGCGTATGCCGGGTGCGCCTTGCGGTGCGGGTGGCTTCCATCGTCGAACACCTGCGGTGCGGACCGATGAGGGCGATGCGTCTTGCCGCCGAGGGATTGCCTGGGCCGCCGGCCACGCGCCCGCGCGCAAGGTGTGCCGCCGGCAAACTTGTCCGGCCGCGGAGCATTCTGGCTGGGTACCCTTCGGTTCAGCTCCGCAGGTGGTAACCTGCTGTCTACAAGATCATCGAAGGCATTCGCTCTTCGTTGACGACCGGGCGGGGGAATCGCGATGGCTCGTCGGCGCCGTGGCGCCCCATTCGTCGACCTGGTCGAGGAGCTTAACCAGCTCGTGGCTTTTGGTGGCCTGGTGATCAGCCTCGCCGGTCTGCTGTCGGGCCGTCTGTTCCTCGCCGTCGGCGCGCTGGTGGTCGCGGTCGTGCTGTTTCTGGGGCGGCGTGTTCTGACCCCTCGTGATCGGCTGGGCCCCTGGGAGCGGCGGCGCCTGCGGCGTTACTTCCGGGCTCAGCTCGTCGTGCTGAAGGAGCAGCTCCCCGCGGGCCTTCCACCTATGAGCGATGGCGGGATCACCCTTGGTGATTTCGTCGGGGTCGGAGGTCTTTTCGCCGAGCCTGAGATCGAGCAGACCGGGGCGACGGAAGAGAACTCGGCAGGTGTCGTCGACTGGCTCGCCCGGGAAGTTGCCGCGTCCGGCAGTGTGCTCCTGCTCGGCGATCCGGGGGTGGGAAAGACCCTGGTCTGCGAGCTTGCCTATCGCGAGCTCGTTCGCCGGTTCGTTGCGGATCCGAAACGGGAGCGAATACCGTGGCTGCTGAGGCTGGTCGAGGTCGGTGAGCTGATCCGGAGCGGAAGCGAGACCTCGCCGAATCTCCTGATCGAGACCGCGCTCGCCGGGCGCCCGGCGGACGGGGACGGCGACGGGGTCCCGCTGTCCGTCGACCGGATCCACCAGTTGTTGCGCGCGGACAGGATCATCCTCCTGCTGGACGGCCTCGACGAGCTCGCCATCCACGGCGGGGCGGCCCGCGACGTGATTCCCCGGGAGCTCGCGGAAGTCCTGCGCGGCCGGGTCGTGCTCACCTGCCGTCAGACGTTCTTCGATCTCTATATGGCCGCGAGCGAGCCGAGCCGCTGGTTCGTCACGCGGGCGAACCTGCGGGGGGTTGACTTCCAGGTCGCCGGCCGCTCGTTCGTCCGGGCGTACTGTGCCAAGTTCGGCCTGGACTCCGCCGAGACGGTGATCGCGACGATCGAGAGCTCGACGGCGCTGACCGATCTGGTCTCTCGTCCGTTGTTGCTGTTCATGGCGACCGACGTGCTGGCGAACCGGCTGGGCGGGGTGCCGGCCGAGAACGCCGGGCGAGCGCCGGAACCGGATGAGTGGAACGCCGCAGAAGTCTACGACCTGTATGTCTCCAAGTGGCTTCACCTGGAGCGGCGCCGAGGTATGTCAGTGCACTGGCAGGATATGCAGGAGCTCGCAGAGCGGGTGGCCTGGAGGATCTATCAGCTCGCGTTCGACGGGCGTAAGGCCTTCGGTCAGTTCGACGTGCACGACCTTCTAATCGGCGGGCGCACGCTCAACGACGTCGTTCGCCAGTGGCGACCAGAGGAGTCGCCTGACGAGGCGTTCCGGGAGCTGACCCTGCGGTCCTTTCTCGTCCGTTCGGAGGGTGACGACTACTACCGCTTCGTCCACAAGTCCTTCTTCGAGTTCTTCGCGGCGCGTTACATACGGTCGGTGCTCGTCAACGACCAGGTCGCCGATGACGTCCTGCTCGCGGTCCTGCTCTCGCCGCTGCCGGACGAGATGATCGATTTCACCCGGCAGCTCCTCGACCGTTGCGCGGGGATCGCCATCGAGGCCAGGTCGGTGTGCCGAAACCTTTTCCACGTGCTGGAGGTCACGGCCGCGACCGCCGCCGGCAGCCACTCTGCGATCATGGCAAGGCAGCAGGCGGCGAATCTGCTTCCGCTCGTGCTCGGGGACGACCAGCGTAGCCAGGACCGGCTTCGCGAGATCCACGCCGACGAGCCGCATCCGTTCGTCCGGCGCGGTATCGCTGTCGGTTTCGCCCTCCATCTGGACGACGGGTCCCTGATCGACCGCCTGGTCTCGGACTTCGACGAGGACCCCGACTCGCTGATTTTTCATCTCGGCTACAACAGGATCTACTACGGTGACCAGGGGGCGAGTAACAGCGGCTGGCGGGATGATGGCACGGACCCCTGCGACCGGCTCTTTCTGGCTTCACTTCGTCAGCTTCGGAGCGGTGCGTACGCGCAGCTCTGGCCGATGTCGCTGTACACCATCCGCGTCTTGCTCGCGGATCCGGGGCGACGCGCCTACCTCGACCGAGCCGTGGACATCCGGGCCTCCGAGGACGAGCTTCTCCGGTTCGCTGTCACGCACAAGGACGATGCGCGGGAAAGCCTCACGCAGGAATGTCGGCGTCTTGTCGCCTTGCTGATGGGAGCTGCTTGACCAGGGCGGCCGCCACCTGGTCGTGAACGGCGTCAAAGGCCTCGGGCCAGGCGGTCACGATGATGTCCGGCGAGGTCGTTCCGGATCCTCGTAGGGCCCGCACGGTACATCCAGCCTGTCGGGCCAGGAACTGCGCGGCGACATGTTCCGGGCCGGCGCAGTCGACCGCGACCGTCGCGCAGAGATGGCCGGCAAGCAGCAGCATCGTGTCGATCGCCGGTGACCAGGTGTAGAAGACCCGCCCATAACGGGCCTCGAGAGTCGAACGGACCCGGTCCAGCGCGGGGTCGTCCCGATCGACGCCGTAGCCCTGCTGCAGGGCGACGGCCGGCGCGACCGGCTCGCCCTGCTTGGCGAGCACCGCACCGTCCCCGGCGAGGAGCCCGGTCGCCTCACTGCCCGCCAGATACCTGCCGGTGTGCGAGTCGCGAACCACCGCGGCCACGACGTCGTCCCGGTGCGTGAGGGCGATGGCGACCCCGTAGACGGGCAGGCCGATGGTGAAGTTGGTCGTGCCGTCCAGGGGATCGACCAGCCACGTCCAGTCCTCGTGGCCGGGGTGGAGCCCGGACTCCTCGCCGATGATCACGTGGCCTGGAAAGGTCCTTCGCACCCCGCCGACTATGAGTCGTTCGGCGGCGCGATCGATCTCCGTCACCACATCCAGTGCCAGACTTTTGCTGGCATACGCGAAGCGGGCGGAAAAAGAACTCCGGGCGAGGTCGCCGGCCTCACGCGAGAGCCGAACGGCAAGGTCGAGGGCCACCGCTAGATCCATCTTGCCACTCTAGCTCCGATGCGGTCACAAATCGCGCACTGACGGGGATCGCGGCCGGATCGTGTGACACCGTCGTACGACTGGAGTCGTGTTTCCGGTCGCCGGTCGGTGTCCAATGGTCTGTCGAGTGACGGTCATGCGGCTGATGAGGTGGGCTTTATAAAACGCGGGGTTGGCGCGGCCTGGCAAGCCTGTTGGCGCGACCCCGCCTTTCGGGCACGTGAGGTCGGCATTGCGGCAGCTGACCTCGTGGTCTGCGGGGAGACGGTCCGGCCCGGCGGCGTATCGCGCCGCGCGGTGACAGGTGCCGGCCGGCACCTCGTTGATCGACGTCCCGGCGGGAAAAGATAACAACCGGACAGTTGGCGGGAATGTGGACGGACCGACGCCGGAGAACGGGTCGGCGTTTTTGTCCGGGCGCGGTGTGATCCGGCCGGCCGGGATCCGATGCGGAGTGACCGCCTCGGCCCGGCCGGGCCCGCCCCGCGTGGGGGCGGACGTCACAGCCGGGGCCGCTCCCGGGGGGCGCGGAAGAGGGCCTCCTGGGTCAGGCTGGCGCCGAGCCGGCCGTCCCGGGTGTGGATGGTGCCGGTGTACCAGCCGCGGCCACCCGCGATCGTGCGCGGGACGTGGTCCATCAGCACCCACTCGTCGAGCCGGATCGGCCGGTGGAACCAGACCGCGTGGTCGAGGCTCGACCCGGAGCGGGCCGTGGGGGTGTGGAAGGGGGCGAGGCCGGCCATGCTGTCGGACAGGTAGGTCAGGATGACCGCGTGGGTCAGCGGGTCGTCCGGCAGCGCCGTGGTGCACCGGGCCCAGCAGCGGGTCGGGAAGTCCTCGCCGGGTTCGACCGGTTTCTCGGTGCGGCCCTCGAAGGAGAACAGCCGCGGGAACACGTAGTCGAGCATCGTCTCCGGGGCGCCCACCACCGGCATCGGCTCGGCGTCGATGTCCGGGCCCTCCTCGGGCACGTGGAACGACACCGACATGTTGAAGATGACCTCGCCGCCCTGCACGGCGACCACCCGGCGGGCCGAGAACGAGCGGCCGTCGCGGTCGCGGTCGACCCGGAAGATGGTGGGCCGGGACGCGTCCCCCAGCCGCAGGTAGTAGCCGTGCAGCGAGTGCGGCACCCGCTCCTCGGGCACGGTGCGGCCCGCGGCGAGCAGGGCCTGGGCGGCCACCTGGCCCCCGTAGAGCGCGTACACGTCGTCGAACACGTTGCGGACCCGGAACAGGTCGCGGTCGATCTCCTCGAGGTCCAGCAGTTCCAGGACCGTGCCCTCGGTCGGGGCGAGGATCGCCGGCTCGTTCACGGTCACTGGTCGCATGATCCACCTTCTGGGTCGGTCGGCGCGGCACGTCCCGGCCCCGGTGCCGCGGCGTCCCGGTCCGCGGCGCCTTCGCGCGGTGGCCGGAACGTCGCGCTGACGGGCCGCTCCGGGAGAGCATGCCGTCAGTCCGGAATACTGCATCGGGTACCCCTACCACCAGGGGGTGTGCCGCAGCCCACCGTCGGCGGTGCTGGTCAGGCGGCTGAGGCGCCGCGGCGCCGCCGGTCAGCTCTCCCGCGGCTGGTCGCCCGGAACGTCGCCGTGCGGGGAGAACCAGGCGTCCGCGGACCAGCAGCCTTCCGTGGTCTCCCGCTCGCCGAGGGTGGGCACGTGGGTGTCCCGCGCGGGGTCGTCCGTACCGGTGTCCGCCGGGGCCCGCCCAGGTTCCCCGTCCGCCCGCGCGTCAGGGCCGCCCTGGCCGACCGCCTGCCCCTTGGAGCCCGGGCCGGAGGACTGGTGGTCGTCCGAGGCGTCGGGGTCGAACAGGCCGTCCTCAGCCCGGCCGTAGGTGCTCGCGGAGAACAGGACCTTCGGCGGGCTGGGATGGGCCGGTTCCGAGATCCCGAGGCCAGGCCGCCGGTGCGGGGTACCCGTGCCGCCGGCGGGGCCCTGTGGGCCGGGTTCCGGTTCGTGGCCGCCCACCGGGCGGGCCGCCGCGGCGGGTGCCCACGAACGGGCGACGGCCGTCGGCCGGGTGCCCGCCGCGGCCGGCACGCCGCCGGCCCGGGCGGTCGTGGCGAGCGGAGCCGTGGTCGGTGCGGTGCTCGCCGACCGGCCCGGGGACGGCGTGGCGCCGGCCGGCGGGACCACGGTGGTGAGCGCCTCGCCGAGCGCCTCGCCGCCCTCGCGCAGGCCGAACCGCTCGTGCAGCAGCCGCAGCGGCCTGGGCGCCCACCAGTTGTACCGGCCCGCCAGGGCCATGAAGGCCGGGACCAGCACGGCGCGTACGACCGTGACGTCGAGGAGCACGGCCAGTGCCAGGCCGGCTCCGATCATCTTGATGATGCTGATCTGGGAGGTCGCGACGCCGATCATCACGACGATGAGGGCGAGCGCGGCGCAGGTCAGCAGCGGGCCGGTGGCGGCCAGGCCGCGGGTGACGGCGCGCCGGTTGCCCGCCCCGCGCTGGTGCTCCTCGCGGATCCGGGCGAGCAGGAAGATCTCGTAGTCCATGCTGAGCCCGAAGGCGACGCAGAACATCAGCACCGGGCTGGTCAGCTCGACGGTGCCCGAGACCTGGAAGTGCCCGACGAGGGGCTGCAGGTGCCCGTCCTGGAAGACGAGCACCATTGTGCCCATGACCGCGGCCAGGTTGAGCGCGTTGAGCAGCAGCGCCTTGATCGGCAGCAGGATGCTGCCGGTGAACAGGAACAGCAGCACGAACGTCGCCGTGATCACCACGGCTATGGCGCCGGGCAGGCCGCGCATCACCGTGTCGCGGGTCTCGACCAGGTGCGGGGCGAGGCCACCGATCTCCACCGGGTAGGGCGCCGGGATGGCGCGGACGAGGTCGACGGTGCGCTGGGTGCCCGCCGAGAGCGGGTCGGGCTCGGTCGGCCACAGCGAGAGCCAGGCGCCGCCGTGCACGCCGACGAACGCCCCGCCGTCCGGTGGCGGTGGGCCGACGAGACGACCGGCGGTGAAGCTGCCGGCCACCGTGTCCACCCGGGCGACGCCGGGCACCCGGGACAGCCGCGTCGCGTAGCCGCCCAGGAGCGCGGCGACCTGCGGCTCGCGGGCGTCCACCCCGGCCGCGACGACCGGGATCTGGCAGGGCAGGCAGACGGTGAAGTCCTCACGCATGGCGTCGTTGACGATGTGCGAGTCCGCGCTGGTCGGCAGGACGGTGTCGTCGGCGAGGGCGACCCGCAGGTTGCCCAGCGGCAGCGCCATCACCACCATCAGGGCGACCGCGGCGCCGCCGAACAGCAGCGGATGGGCCATCACCCGGTGGGCGATCGCCCCCCACACCGCGCCGGACTCCCGGCCGCCGCCGGGGGCGGTGCCCGCCCCGGTCGCGGCGGGGGTGGGCGCCCCGCCCCGGCGGCGACGTCCGCGCTCCACCCGCTCACCCAGCAGCATGATCGCCGCCGGCAGCACCAGCAGGGCCGCGAGCTCGGAGGCCACCACCACCGCGATGCCCGCGTAGGCGTACGACTGCAGGTAGGGCAGCGGGAACAGCAACGCGCCGGTCAGCGACAACGCCACCGTCAGACCGGAGAAAAGCACCGTGCGTCCGGCGGTGCGCAGGCTGGTGTGCAACGCGGCGGGCCGGTCCAGGCCGTTCTCCCGCTCCTCACGGAAACGCCGCAGGATGAACAGGCAGTAGTCCACGGCGAGCGCGAAACCGAGCGCGGTCGTCAGATTTAGGGAAAAGACCGAGATATGGGTTACCTCGGAGAGCAGCCGCAGCGCGGCGAGGCTCGCGATGACCGCGCTGCCGCCGACGACGACCGGCAGCAGCGCCGCGGCCGTTCCGCCGAACGCGTACAGCAGGACACCGAGTACCAACGGCGCGGTGATCAGTTCGGCGCGCTTGAGATCCGCGCGGCTTTGTTCGGTGACGTCCAGCATGACCGCCGGCGCGCCGCCGAGACGCACGGCGACCCCGGGCCCGTCGTGGGCGTACCTGGCATGCAGGGCGGCCACATGGCGCGCGATCGCGTCCTCGGTGCCGGTGAGCCGCAGCAGGACGAGCGCGCTGCGTCCGTCCTGGGACCGCAGCAGCCCGCGCTGGGACTCCGCCGACCAGTAGGACGTGACGCCACTGACGCCCGGCTCGCGGTGGAGTTCCTCGGTGAGGTTCTCCCCGAGCCGGCGGGCGGTCGGGCCGTCGATGTCCCCGGGCGCGGTGATCATGATCGCCACGTTCGGCGGGGCACCGGGGAACTCGGCGTCGAGCATCGCCTCGGCGCGGGTGGCAGAGTCGCCGGGGGCGTAGAAGCCGCCGGTGGCGAGCCGGTCGAACACCCCGGCGGCCCAGGGCAGCAGGAGCAGCACGAGCAGCCCGGTGACGGCCAGCACGCGGCCCGGGCGGGTGATCGCGATCCGGGCGAGCAGCGCGAACAGCCCGCCGCGCCCGCCGGCCGGCGCGCCGGCCGAACCGCCGGGCCCACCCGGCTGACCGGGCCGGCCCGGACCGCCCGACTGACCGCCCGATCGCAGCGGGGCCCCGGCCCGCGGCTCGGGAGCCCCCGGCGTGGCGGCTCGCGGCTGGGGGGCGCGTGGCTGAGGGGACCGCCCGGCGCGGCCGCGCCAGCGGCGCCGGTGCGGCCCGGGCGGTTCTGCCGGCCCGGCCACGGCGCCCGGGTGGGCGGGTGACCGGTGGTTGGCGGGGCGCCCCGTCGAGCCCCTGAACCGCCGCGTGACTTCGACGGGAAATGACATGAGTTCAACGTAGAAGTGGCAAAGATTGGGCGATACCCCCGTAGAGGGGTACCAAAGGTGCGAATACCTCTTTAATGTTCACGCCGTTGGCGTGAGTACCGCGATGACGTCGTGACTCGCGCCAGTCGGTATCCGGAGGAGGGGGAGTTCGTCGTGGAGGAGAAGTTCGAAGGGCACAACAACGGAAGAACACCGCCGCATCTGGCGAGGTGCCCCCGGCCGCGGTACGGGGTTCAACCGCACGGGGGTAATCCGACTGACGGCGCGGGCCGCCCGGCTGGCTCCGGGGGGGACGAGCGTCCCGCCGCGCCCGGCGGCGCCGAGCGCCGGCCCGGGGGGCAGCCGCGCCGCGGCGGCCCGGGAGCGGTGCCGCCACCTGGGGTGGAACAGCACCCCGCGGGGGATCAGAGTGGCGCGTCGGGCCCGGCGTCCACCGGCCCGCTCCCGCTGCCGGCGCCCGGCGCCGCGGCCACCCGACCGGCGCCGGCGCCCGGCGCGCGGCGATTCTGCCCCGGGCCGACCCGGCGCCGGTGAGATTCGTCCCGCGGCCGGTTCCGCCGGTGGCCCGCGGATTGCGGGCACCAGGACTGGAATTCATTTCCCGATGGGCGTGAACGGAATGTTTCCGACCGGCCGGCCGCGGGCGAAACACCGCTCGGGCGTCCGGCCGACCGGATGATCGGAGCACCACAGGCCGACGGGCGGTGACCGTCCCGAGATTCTCGGGGGGTCACCGCCCGTCGGCGGTTCTGGCGGCGCGCCGTCGCGCCGGACTCACGGCAGAAGGCTGGAACGGCGCGCGACGTTCACGGCTGCCGTGCGGTTGTGCACTCCCAGTTTGTTCATGATGCTGCGCAGGTACGCCTTCACCGTCTCGGGGCTGACGGCGAGCCGGCGCGCGGTCTCCGCGTTGGACATGCCCTCCGCGACGAGCCGCAGGACGTCGAGCTCGCGGGGGGACAGCCCGAAGGGCTGGGCCCGCGTCGGCGGCGCGGTGTCGGGGAAGAGGTCCTCGAGCAGGTCGCGCACCGCGACGATCCGCTCCCGCAGGGCCGGGTCGCCGGCCTGGTAGCTGAGCTCCTCCAGCTCGGCGTCGACCCGGCACAGCACCCGCAGCCGGGACGCGCCCGCCGGGCCGCCCGGTGTCGGGCCCGCGTCGGCGCGGGCCGCCATCGTGCGTTCGGCCAGCAGCGCCTCGAACCGGCGGGCGACGCTGAGCGCGGTCTCCACGGCGGCTGGCGGGACGGGGTTGTCGGCCCGCACGCCGCAGTACAGCACCGCGTGGACGGTTCCGCCGGTGCGTACCGGCACGGCCACCACCGAGGAGATGTCCTCGCCGAGGACGGCCCAGTCACGCTGGTCCTCGGTGTAGCGCGGGCGGGTGCCGGCGTCGATCACGACGGGCCGCCCCAGCGCGACGACCCGCCCGCCCACGCCGTGGCCCGGCGGCAGCGACATGCCGCGCAGCGCGTTGGTGCGGTTCCCGTCGAGCGCGCTGATGGTCAGGTAGCGCGAGCGGGGATCGACCGATCCGCCATAGGCCAGATCGGCGCCGGTACGGGCGCGCAGCCGGGTGACGGCTCGAGGCAGCAAAGCCTCGACCGAGCAGTCATCGGAAGTGCCCGATGTCATCGTCTTCCTCTCGTCCGGGGGTCTCGCGGACTAAGAACGAAACAAAGCAGAAAAATTCGGCAGAGGTGCCACCGGCCCACCACCTTTTTCCCGGGGTAAGCCGGTATGCGGCGAGGTCGGTCGCGGAAAAACGGAGGTCGTGCGGTGCCGGGTGCGGTGCCGGGTCGGCGGCGAGTGCCGCCGGGTGGCCCGGTCCTTTACGGCAGACAAAATGCCTTGCTGGGAAATGAGACTAGCAAGGGGATCTTCGTCCCGGCAATCAGCGCATTGTGCACTGTGGTGCCGAACGCGCGCAGTGAGGGTTGGGATCCGGCGAAGGTGTATGGGGGTGGCCCGGTCGCGCGGGCCCCGCACCGCCGCCGGACGCCCGTGCGCCGCGCGCGGATCCCGCCGCCGTGCCCCGCCGCGCCCCGGCGCGGGGAGCGCGCCGGGGCGCCGCGGCGTCGCGTGGGACACGGCGATCGCCTGTTCGTTCTCCGTTGATGTGAAGCGACGGGGTCCGTCGTCCGGTGTTCTTCGCCGATTCCCGGCCTGGCGTCAGTTGTGTTTCCGGTGGTTGTTTTGTGAGAATGTCCGCCGCCAGGGTTGGGTAAATACCAGCCCGGTGGCGGCTTTCCGGCCTCGGCCCGGAGTCGCCGCCGTCACCCCTGGTCGCGGGTGGACGCCGGTGCGCGATGCCCGGCCCGGCCGGGTACGGGCCACGGCGCGACGGCCCCCGCGCCGGTCGCGGCGGCCGTCATGCCCGTCCGTCACCATGCCGCGCCGCACCGCACCTGAGGCCTTTCCCGAACCTACGCGGGAGGGCTGGACCGATGGTGCCGGTTGCGTGCCGCCCGGCGGGCGCGGGAACACCTCGGTGCCATGAGTGGCTCGCCGCCGCGCCCGCCGTCCGGTACGCCGCTCAGAGCTGGTCGACGGCCGTCACCCGCAGGACGGCAACGCCGGCCTCGTCGGAGGCGGCGAGATCCACCTCGGCGCTGATTCCCCAGTCGTGGTCCCCGGCCGGATCGTCGAAGATCTGGCGCAGCGTCCAGTGGTCCGCGGCGGTCTCCACGATGAGCAGCCCGGGGCCGCGGGCGTCCGGGCCCGTCCCGATCTCGGCGTGGAGGTCGAAGTACGGCTCGAGGGCGTCCCGCCAGGCCTGTGCGTCGAAGCCCACGGCCGCGTCCAGTTCGCCGAGCAGGTCGTAACGGCGCAGCGCGGCCAGCTCGACCCGGCGGAACAGCGCGTTGCGCACCAGCACCCGGAACGCGCGGGTGTTCGCGGTGACCGCCGAGGTCCGCTCGACCAGCGCCCCCGGCGCGACGCCGCCCTCGGGGGCGGGGTCGCGCAGCGCCTCCCACTCGTCGAGCAGGCTGGAGTCGACCTGGCGGACCAGCTCGCCCAGCCACTCGGTGAGGTCGGTGAGCTCCTCGGTGCGCGCGTCCTCGGGCACCGTCTGGCGCAGGGCCTTGAACGCGTCGGCCAGGTAGCGCAGCAACAGCCCCTCGGAGCGGGCCAGGCCGTAGAAGTCGACGTACTCGGCGAAGGTCATCGCCCGCTCGAACAGGTCCCGGGCGACGGACTTGGGGGACAGTTCGTAGTCGTCGACCCAGGGGTGGCCGCGTCGGTAGGTGGCGAGCGCGGCGTGCAGCAGTTCGTCGAGCGGCTTGGGCCAGGTGACCTCGTCGAGCAGCTCCATCCGCCGGTCGTACTCGACGCCCTCGGCCTTCATCGCCGCCACCGCCTCCCCGCGGGCGCGGAACTGCTGCGCGGACAGCACCTGCCGCGGGTTGTCCAACGTCGCCTCGAGCAGGCTCAGGACGTCCAGCGGGTAGGCGGGGGACTCGCGGTCGAGCAGCTCGATCGCGGCCAGCGCGAACGGGGACAGCGGCTGGTTGAGCGCGAAGTCGAGCTGCAGGTCGACGGTGAGCCGCACGGTGCGCCCGGTCTCGTCCGGGGCGTCGAGCTTCTCCACCACCCCGGCGGCGAGCAGCGCCCGGTAGATCGCGATCGCCCGGCGGATGAGCCGGCGCTGCCCGGCCGGCGACTCGTGGTTGTCGGTGAGCAGGTGGCGCATCGCGGCGAACGCGTCCCCCGGCCGGTTGACCACGTTGAGCAGCATCGAGTGGCTGACGGCGAACTGTGACGTCAACGGCTCGGGTTCGGCGGCGACGAGCCGGTCGAAGGTCGGCACGCCCCAGGAGACGAAGCCCTCGGGGGGCTTGCGGCGCACGACCTTGCGTCGTTTCTTCGGGTCGTCGCCGGCCTTCGCCAGCGCCTTCTCGTTCTCCACGACGTGCTCGGGGGCCTGCACGACGACGTTGCCGACGGTGTCGTAGCCGGCCCGCCCGGCCCGCCCGGCGATCTGGTGGAACTCCCGCGCGGTCAGGATCCGGGTGCGGGTGCCGTCGTACTTCGACAGCGCGGTGAACACCACGGTGCGGATCGGGACGTTGATGCCCACCCCGAGCGTGTCCGTGCCGCAGATGACCTTGAGCAGGCCGGCCTGCGCGAGCAGCTCGACCAGCCGGCGGTACTTCGGCAACATCCCCGCGTGGTGCACGCCGATCCCGTGCCGGACCAGCCGGGACAGTGTCTTCCCGAACCCGGCGGTGAACCGGAACCCGCCGATCATCTCGGCGATGGCGTCCTTCTCGGCCCGGGTGGAGACGTTCACGCTCATCAGCGCCTGCGCCCGTTCCAGCGCGGAGGCCTGGGTGAAGTGCACGACGTAGACCGGCGCCTGGCGGGTCTCGAGCAGCTCCTCGATCGTCTCGTGCAGCGGGGTCGTCACATACCGGTGGAACAGTGGGACGGGGCGCTGCGCCGAGCGCACCACCGCCGTGGGCCGCCCGGTGCGCCGGGTCAGGTCCTCCTCGAACCGGGTGACGTCGCCCAGCGTCGCCGACATGAGCAGGAACTGGGTGTCGGGCAGCTCGATGAGCGGTACCTGCCAGGCCCAGCCCCGGTCCGGGTCGGCGTAGTAGTGGAACTCGTCCATGACGACCTGGCCGACGTCGGCGGCGGCGCCGTCACGCAGCGCGATGTTCGCCAGGATCTCGGCGGTGCAGCAGATGATCGGCGCGGTCTCGTTGACCGAGGCGTCGCCGGTCATCATGCCGACCCGCGCCGGGCCGAACACCGCGCACAGCGCGAAGAACTTCTCCGACACCAGCGCCTTGATGGGCGCGGTGTAGAAGGTGCGCCGGCCCCAGCCGAGCGCGGCGAAGTGCGCGCCGGTGGCCACCAGGCTCTTCCCGCTGCCGGTCGGGGTCGCCAGGATGACGTGCGCTCCGCTCACCACCTCGATCAGCGCCTCGGTCTGCGCCGGATACAGTTCCAGGCCCTGGTCGGTCACCCAGGCGCCGAACGCGTCGAACAGGGCGTCCGCGTCGGGTTCGGGACCGGCCGGCAGCCGGTCGGTCAGCGCCGGCGCGCCGGCGACCGGGCCCGCGGGGGTGCCAGGCGTGCCGCCAGGTGCGGTTCCGGGTGCCGCGCCGTCGGGGGCGAGGTCGGGTGCGGTGTTCTCGGGCGTGGAGGTGTGCGGCGTCATGGTGCTCTCGATCGTGCCCCACGGACGGCGGGCGCGGGCGACGGGCCGTCCCACCGCGGCGCGCGCCGTGCGGTCCGCGGCGTGCAGGCGGGTGGGTGGGTGCACCGCGCCGGGTGAACCGCCGCCGGCCGGGCGCGGCGGCGTATCGGTCCGGCGCGGCGCGGGTATCCCCGGCTGCGCCGGGCGGGGCGGCGCGGCTCACCCCCCGCGGGTACAGGTGGGGCCAGACCCCCATGGGTCCGGGCGCCACCTCCACTGACCTGGATGATGATTCGCAGCAGAGTCGGCGGTGTCGTCGTCGGCCACCTGGAGAGGGTCCTTATGTCCCATGACCGTACGGGCGTGAGTCCGCCCGTGCTTCTGACTGTCGGTCCGGCCACGGACGCGCCTCGGGCGTCGGTGCCGGCGGTGGCGCCCGGCCCGGCCGTCGCGGCCGGCGCGACGCGGCCGTCCACGCCGTCGGGCCCGGCGGCCGGGCGTGCCGCGGACAAGAACACGGGCGGCAAGGCCGCGGCGAGCGCGATCGCGGTGGGAGAGTGCGCGGTGGCCGAGGGTACCGCGCCGCCGCGGGCGCCGGGTGCCGTGCCGGAGCTGGATCCCCGGCCGAAGTCCCGCGCCGAGCAGATCCTGCTCGCGCTCTTCCTGGGCGGGCCGCTGCTGGCGGTCGCCCTCGCCGTCCCGTTCGCCTGGGGCTGGGGCCTGGGCTGGCACGACATCGTCATCGGCGCGGTGATGTACGTCGTCGGCGGTCTCGGGATCACCGTCGGCTATCACCGGCACTTCACCCACGGCGCGTTCAAGGCGCGCCGGGGCCTGCGGATCGCGCTCGCGCTCGCCGGCGGCATGGCGATCGAGATGAGCGTGATCGACTGGGTGGCCGCGCACCGGCGCCACCACCGCTTCTCCGACCGCGACGGCGACCCGCACTCCCCGTGGCGGTTCGGGCCCGGGGCCCGGTCGCTGGCCCGGGGCCTGCTGCACGCGCACGTCGGCTGGCTGTTCGCGCCGCGGCGGACCAACGCCCAGCGGTACTGCCCGGACCTGCTCGCCGACCGGGACATCCGCCGGATCTCGGACCGCTTCGGCTGGCTGGTCGCCGTGTCGATGCTGCTCCCGCCGCTGGTCGGCGGTCTGTGGGCGGGGTCGTGGACGGGCGCGCTCACCGCGTTCTTCTGGGCGTCGCTGGTCCGGGTCTTCCTGCTGCACCACGTGACCTTCTCGATCAACTCGATCTGCCACGTCCTGGGCGCCAAGCCGTTCACCACCCGGGACCACTCGGGCAACGTGTGGTGGCTGGCCGTCCCGTCGTTCGGGGAGGCGTGGCACAACCTGCACCACGCGGACCCCACCAGCGCGCGCCACGGGGTGCTGCGCGGTCAGATCGACCTCAGCGCCCGGCTGATCGCGGTGTTCGAGCGTCTCGGCTGGGCGCACGACGTGCGCTGGCCCGACCGGGAGCGGATCGCGGCGAAGCACGCCGCCTGACCATCCGCCGTCCGCCGACCTGCCTCGCCCCGCCGTGCCCGTGCCCGTGCCGTGACGGAGTCGTCAGCACGCGCCGTCCGGTAGGCCACGTGACCGCGCAGGCTGGGGCCGAGTGCTCCCGTGTGCCGTCCGTTGGTCCTGTGATGGGGGCCGCCGCCCCACCTACCGGGGCGGCGGGACATTCCACTCGTGCTTTTTGCGGTTAGCGTCGGCGGGGTGGATGAGCTCCCTCTGCTCGTCGGGTCTGGTGACATCGCCCGGGCGCTGGGCGTCACCCGGCAGGCCGTCGATCACCGGCTGCGCAGCGATCCGGCGGCACCCGCGGCCGCGGGGGTCGTGAACCGGACGTCCGCCTGGAACGGGACCCGGATCTGGTGGCGCGAGGATGTCGACCGGTGGCTGAACCTCGAGCCTGACCGGTGGCATCGGCTGCTCGCGTCTACCGCGCGAAGCGGGTGAGGCGACGGTGGCCTGATCGTTCGACTACCGGCTGGTGCACCCCCGACACAAGACAGTCAACGATGTTGACGACCGTTCGCGACCAGTTCCGATCTTGAAATCTCCACTCCGTCCCCGGGGCGCGGCCCACCGCCGCGTCCCGGGGACGGACCGACCCCGCCGGCTCAGCGTCGCGGCGCCGCCGGCGCACCGGTGCCAGCCGCGTGCGGCCGTAGCCGGCTCAGCACCGCCGGCAGCTCGCCGACGTGCACCACCCCGAGCTGGTTCGTCGGCCGGGTCAACGCGACGTACAGGTCACCGGCGCCTCGCGGTGACTCGGCCAGGATGCGTTCGGGTTCGACCACGATGACCGCGTCGAACTCCAGCCCCTTGGACTCGCGGACCGTCAGCACGACGATCGGCCGCTCCGGATCCGCGTCCGAGCCACCCGCCCCACCCGCCGCGCCGACACCCCCGGTGCCGCCGGCGTTGTCGGTTTCGGCGAGAGACGCCAGCTCGTCGCGGCGGGACCGTGGCACGATCACCGCCAGCCGCCCACCGCCGGCCGCCGCGCGCTCGGCGCGGACCAGCCGCTGCAGGCGCTCCACCAGCTCCGGCGCGTCGACCGCGAGCCGCCACGGCGCGTGGCCCGAGCGGCGCACCGACCGCGGCGCGCGCAGCCCGCGGCCCTGGGCGGCGAGCACGTCGCCGGCGACGTCCATGATCTCCGCGCCGGTGCGGTAGTTCACCGTGAGCCGCTCGAGGGTGAACCGCCGGCCCACGAACGGGTCGAGCGCCTGCTCCCATGACGAGCTCCCGGCCGCGTCGCCGGTCTGCGCGACGTCGCCGACGAGCGTCATCGACCGGGTCGGGCAGCGGCGCATCACCATCCGCCAGGCCATCGGGGACAGCTCCTGCGCCTCGTCGACGATCACGTGGCCGAACGCCCAGCCGCGGTCGGCGGCGGCGCGCTCGGCGGTGCTGCGGGTGTCGACCTCCTCCTGGCGCTCGCCGAAACGGTCGGCGTCGATGACGTCGGCGGCCATCAGCGTCTCGCCGTCCGGGTCCTCGGTGTCGCCGCGGGAGAGGATGTCGAGCACCCCGCCGGCGTAGTCGACGCGCTGCTGGCGTTCCAGATGTGCGGCGACGGCCGCGTCGATCGCCGCCCGGGGGTCGTCGCCGAGCAGTTCGGCGGCCTCGTCGAGCAGCGGGGTGTCGGCGGGCGTCCAGCCGCCGGACCCGCCCTCGCCGGTCTCGCTGGCCCCGTCGGGGGCGCGGCGCAGCGCCGCGCGCTCGGCGTCACTCAGGCCGGGGGCGGCGCGGGACAGCGTGTCGGGGGAGGCGAACAGGTCCGCCAGCAGCGCCTGCGGGGTCAGCAGCGGCCACAGGCCGTCGATCGCCTCGGCGAGCCTGGGGTCGGACCGCAGGTCGCGGCGCAGGTCGGCCAGGTCGGCGGAGTCGAGCACCGGCCGGTCCGTCGCCGCGGCCGCGGCGGCCAGGGCCGCGCTCGGCCAGTCACCACCGTCCGCCGCCGTGCCGCTTCCGCCTGGCCCGCCGTCCTCGTCGCTCTCGCCGAGGGCGTCGCGGGCGGCGTCGGTGTCCGGCCAGAGCATGAAGTCGTCGACGAAGTCCGGGATGTCGACCTCGTCGATCGACGACTCGTACCGGTCGGCGATCTGGCGGGTCAGGGCGGTGATCACCTCCCGGACGAACACCGACCGGGCGTGGTTGTGCGGCCGGCCGGTGAGCCGGGCGGCCGCCCGGGCCGGCACGACGATGGTCTCGTCGAGGCGGGCGATCCCGTCCGCGACGGTGATCTCCAGGGGCGTGTCGGGCAGCCGCTGGCGGTCGCGGACGGCGGCGGCCAGGATGTCGACCATCTCCGACCGACCCTTGATCTCCGCGGCGGTCGTGCTCTCGGCACGGCGGGCCCGCACGCCGGGGAAGAGGTCCCCGACGGTCGACAGCAGCACCCCGGTCTCGCCGAGGGAGGGCAGCACCTGCTCGATGTAGCGCAGGAACGCCGGGTTCGGCCCGACGATGAGCACCCCGCGCTTGGACAGCTGCTCCCGCCGGGAGTACAGCAGGTAGGCGGCGCGGTGCAGCGCGACGGTGGTCTTGCCGGTGCCCGGCCCGCCCTCGACGACGAGGACGCCGTCCTGCTCGGAGCGGATGATGCGGTCCTGTTCGGCCTGGATGGTCGCGACGATGTCGCGCATCCGGCCGGTGCGGTGCGCGCCGAGGGTGGCCAGCAGCGTCGCCTCGCCGACGAGACCGCCCCGCGTCGCCTCGCCGGGGCCGTCGCCGTCGTCGGCGCTGGCGCCGAGGCCGTCGAGGGTCCGTAGCCCGACGACCCCGCCGCCCAGGGTCGTCGGGTCGAACAGCTCGTCGTCGAGGTGGGTCACCCGCCGCCCGACGGTGCGGATGTGGCGGCGGCGGGCGACGTGCAGCGGAGTGGCCCCGGTGGCCAGGTAGAAGGGGCGGGAGGCCGGGGCCCGCCAGTCGATGAGCAGCGGCTGGTAGTCGGAGTCGGGGTCGAGGACCCCCATCCGGCCGATGTAGCGCTGCTCCCCGTCGGCCATGTCGAGCCGGCCGAACAGCAGCCGGTCCCGCATCGCGTCGAAGCGGGCGACCTGGTCGGCGTTGCGGGCGACGAGCGCGTCGCGGTCGGCGCGCGCGCCGGGTTCGGGATCGTCGCGCAGCAGGGCTTCGGCGAGCCCGGCCGCGGCCGCGGCCCGCAGCCCGTCCAGCCGCTCGTGCAGCATGGTCAGGTACCGCTGCTCCCGGGCCTGCTCGCCGTCCCCGGCGCCGTCCGCGGCCGGGATGGCCGCGGTGACCGGGGATCCCGGGGATACAGCCGCGGCGGGCACCGCTTCGTTTGACAATCCCCAACCCTTTCCGCTACTCTGTGGCTGTCTAAGGCACGTTTTCGCGTGCCTTCATGGCGGCCCCAGTTTAGCCCAGAGCGGCTTCATCCAGGCGATCGCTCAGGCGGGTGAAAACCGCCGATCAGTCGGCCCGCCCGGTGAACGCACGCCATCCGAACAGGAATTTCGCCGCCAGGTAGGACCCGGCCAGCACCGGGCCGAACCAGGCCAGCGCCAGCCACCCGCTCGTCCCGATCGGGGTCCCCGTCAGCAGGCCGCGCAGCGTCTCGATCACCGGGGTGACCGGCTGGTGGTCCGCGACCGCGCGCAGCGGGCCCGGCATCGTGCCGGTCGGCACGAACGCGCTGCTCAGGTAGGGCAGGAACAGCACGAAGAAGGTGAAGCCGCTGGCGGCCTGCGAGCTGCCGGCCAGCAGTCCGAGCGCCACCGACAGCCAGGTCATGGCGAGGACGAACAGCAGCAGCACCACGATGACCCCGCACCATTCCACGGCGGTGGCGTCCGGGCGGAACCCGGTGGCCAGCGCCACCGCGACGACCAGCGCGGTCGAGACGGCGTTGCGCGCGACGCTGGCGACGACATGCCCGGTCAGCACCGCCCCGGCCGAGATCGGCAGCGAGCGGAACCGGTCGATGACACCGGTCGCGGTGTCCTGGGCGACGCCGACCGCGGTGGCGGCCGCCCCGTAGCCCGCGCAGAGCAGGATGATGCCCGGCACGACGTAGTCGACGTAGTCGCCCCCGGTGTCGATCGCGCCGCCGAACACGTAGACGAACAGCAGCATCAGGTTGACCGGCAGGATCACGCTCAGTAGCAGCGTCTCCGGGTCGCGGACCAGGTGCCGCAGGCCGCGCCCGACCAGCACGGCGGCGTCCGCCGCCGCCCAGCGCGCGGTAACCGTCCACCCTTCGGTCGCGGCGGCGCCGGCGGGGATGATGCCGGCCGGGGTGGTGCCGGCGGTGCGGGGTTCGATGGTCATCGGGCGGGCTCCTCGCGGCGGGACGGGGCGGGCTGGCCGGCGCTGGTGAGGCTGAGGAACACGTCGTCGAGGTTCGGCCGGCGCAGCGCGACCGGGCCCACGTCCAGTCCGGCGTGCCGCATCCGGTCGAGGACGGCGCGTACCTCGGTGGCGGTGCCGTCGGTGGGGACGGCCACGGTCCGGCGCCGGGCGTCGCGCTCGCCCGCGGTGGGGCCGAGCAGCCGCAGCGCGGCGGCGAAGTGGGCGTCGTCGGTGAAGGTGAGCTCGAGGCGCTGCCCGGCGATCCGGGACTTCAGCTCCTCGACGGTCCCCTCGGCTGTGACCCGTCCGTGGTCGAGCACGGTGACCCGGTCGGCGAGCCGGTCGGCCTCCTCGAGGTACTGGGTGGTGAGCAGGACGCTCACCCCGTCCGCGGCGAGCTCGCGGATGACCGTCCACAGTTCGGCGCGGCTGCGCGGGTCGAGTCCGGTGGTCGGCTCGTCAAGGAACATCACCCGCGGCCGGGACACGAGGCCGAGGGCCAGGTCGAGGCGGCGACGCATCCCCCCGGAGTAGGTGCGTACCGGCCGGGCGCGGGCGTCGGCCAGGTCGAAGCGGTCCAGCAGTTCGGTGGCACGCGCGCGGGCGCCGGGCCGGCCCAGCCGGGCGAGCCGGCCCATCAGGACCAGGTTCTCCTCGCCGGTGAGGACCTCGTCGACGGCCGCGTACTGCCCGGTCAGACTGATCACGGCGCGGACCTGCCGCGCGGCCCGCAGCGCGTCGTGGCCGGCGACGTGGACGGTTCCGGAGTCCGGCCGCAGCAGCGTGGCCAGGATGCGAATCATGGTCGTCTTGCCGGCGCCGTTCGGCCCCAGCAGCGCGTGGACGTCGCCGCGGCCCACGGTGAGGTCGACGCCGTCCAGGACGGCCGCGTGCCGGTAGCTCCTGGTGAGCCCGCGGACGCGGACCGCGGGAGCGTACTGGTGCCCATTCGGTGTGGTCATGTGCTCGTGCTCGGCATGGTGCGGTCCTCCGGGTGTCGGTGCGGGCGTCGGGCCGGGGCTGGCGGCGCGCGGCGCCAACTGTGTACGGCGCATACAGAAACGCCGAGGGTTATTGTGTACCACCGAAACTGATTACGGTCTAGACAATCGTGTAGCGCGTACGCGACTCCGTACGATGGCGGCGGGAACGTGCCGAGGGAGCGGGAGCCGCATGGACATCGAGGCCAGCCCGGGTCTGCCGCCGGGCGTCGACCTGCTGTGGGGGCGGCGCGAACGGGGCCGGCGCGGCCCGCGCCCCGGGCTGAGCCTGGCCCGTATCGTCACCGCGGCCGTGGAGATCGCCGACGAGGAGGGGCTGGGCCCGCTGTCGATGAGCCGGCTCGCCCAGCGGCTCGGCTTCACCGCGATGTCGCTCTACCGGTACCTCGGCGGCAAGGACGAGCTGCTCATGCTCATGTTCGACGCCGTCCTGGACAGCCCGCCGCCGGGCCCGGCGGCGGGGGAGGGTTGGCGTCCGGTGCTCGAGCGGTGGGCGGGGGCGAGCCGGGCGGTCCACCAGCGGCACCCGTGGGCGCTCGACGTCCCGATCAGCGGCCCGCCGCTGGGCCCCAACCAGCTGCGCTGGCTCGACGTCGGGCTGGCGGCCTTCACCGACACGCGGGCCGCCCCCGAGGAGAAGCTGAGCGCGCTGCTCCTGCTCGACGGTTACGTGCGGGCCGAGGCCCGGCTGTGGGTGCAGCTGCGCCACGCCTACGGCCCGGGCCCGGCCGCCGCGGCCGCCCCGGCGGGCGCCGGGCCGCCACCGTCCTGGGGGGCGGTGCTGCGGCAGCTGATCGACGGTGAGCGTTACCCGGCACTCATGGAGATCGTCGGGAGCGGGGCGCTCGACAGCCGGCCGGACTACGACGACACCGACTTCGAGTTCGGACTGGCCCGCATCCTCGACGGCCTCGAGGCCTTCCTGCGTCCGCCCGGCCACTGACCACGCGGTGCCGGTTCAGCGGACGAGGTGGCGTAGCGCGGCCCGCGCGAGGGGGGCGTAGGCGTGGGGCAGCGGGGCCGGGCCGGTGATCCGCACCCAGGTGGACGTGCCGCCGTCGAGACAGGCGTCCACACCGTGGTCGAGGTTCAGCCGCCACGGGCCGATACCGACCCGCCAGCTCCAGGTCCGCTCGGACTCGTCCACCGCGGTGACCAGGAACCGCACCGCCGGCCCGGCGAGTGGACGGACCCGCCCGCGCAGCCCGGGAACAATCCGGGTACGCCCGGGCGCGCCCGGACCACGCCGCCCACCGGCCCCGGCGACCGCGCCCGCCGGGGCGCGCCCGGCGCCCTCGACCACGACCGCCCGGATCTGCGGCGCCCAGCCCGGCCAGGCCGCCGGGACGGCGTACCGCTCCCAGCACAGCTCGGGCGGCGCGGGCCCGGAGGCCTCCACGAACACCACGCTCACACTCAGTCATGCTAGAGCCCGCCGTTGCGCCGCAGCACGAGCCAGACGCCGCTGGCGAGGACGACGATGACGAGCCAGCTGGCGACCAAACCGTCATGATCGTCGAAACCCGGATACGGCACGTTCTGCCCGTAGAACCGGGTGACCGCGGTCGGGACGGCGCTGGTCCGGGATGGCCTTACCGCGTCCGTGGTTGTTAGAGCGGCGTCGCTGGGAAAGGGTGTGGTTATGCCAAAGCAGGTCACCGCGCAGCATCCGGCCCCGCGCCGGCCGCCGGCTCGCAGTGCCGCCGACCCGGGCGCGCTCGCGCGGGCCTTCCGGCGTCATGCCGCCGGCGTGACGATCGTGACGATGGCGGGACCGCGCGGCCCGGTGGGGTTCACCGCGACGTCCGTGGCCTCACTGTCCGAGCGTCCACCGCTGGTGTCGCTGGCCCTGTCCGTCCGGTCGTCCATCGCGCCCGTGCTCGAGGCCAGCGAGACGCTCATGGTCCACCTGCTGTCGGAGGGCCAGCACGAGCTGGCGGCCCGGTTCGCGCGGCCGGGCGCCGACCGGTTCGGCCCGCCGACCCGGTGGCGGGCGCTCCCCGGCGGCGAGCCGTTGCTGCTCGACGCCGCGGTCTGGCTGCTGTGCCGCGTCCGGCGCCGCACCGTCGAGGGTGACCATCATCTCGTCGTCGCCGAGGTGCTCGACAGCCGGACCGGCCGGGCCGAGGCACCGCTGGTGTACCACGACGGCGCCTACGGCACCATCCAGACGGCGTCGGAAAGTCCCGCGAGGCCGGATGGGACGATCGGCGAGGGCGATCTGAGCATCCGCGGCGCGCGCTCGCGCTGAGGAGCCCGCGCTCCGCGCGGTTCCCGGACCGGCTGACTTCCCGGACCGGCTGACTTCCCGGACCGGCTGACTTCCCGGACCGGCTGACTTCCCGGACCGGCTGATTCGCCGGACCGGCTGATTCGCCGGCTCGACGAACGAGTGGAGGGTTCTCGGATGAACGTGGGGGACCAGGTCGGTGACCTGTCCGGTGTGGACGAGACCGGCGCCGAGCGGCGGTTTTCGGACCTGCTGGCGAAGGGGCCGCTGGTCGTGTTCTTCTACCCGGCGGCGATGACGCCGGGCTGTACTCGGGAGAGCTGCCACTTCCGGGACCTGGCGGGCGAGTTCGCGGCGCTCGGCGCCGGGATCGTCGGTGTCAGCGCGGACGACACCGCCCGGCAGGCGGAGTTCAGCGCCAAACACTCCTTCGGCTTCCCGCTTCTCGCCGACACCGGTCGGACGATCGCGGACGCGTTCGGGGTCCGGCGCAGGTTCGGCCCCAACAAGCGGGCCACGTTCGTCCTCGACCGGGACGGAACGGTCGTCGCCCGGATCGACTCGGAGTTCGCGATGAACCGGCACGCGGACCGGGCGCTGGAGGCGCTGCGGGCACTCGGCTGAGGCCGGACCCCGCCCCGCCTGCCGCGTTCCGTTCCGCCGCGCTCCGACCCGCGGCCCTCCGACCCGCGGCGGGCCCCGCGAGGCCCGCCGCGGGTCGGACGCGACACGCCTCTCAATCTGAACCGATCGGTTTCATCGTCGATACCGTGATGGAAATTCGGTTCTGCTTCCGGGCTGGCGGCATCGTGATGACCGTCACTGTGAGCGGTTGAGTAAGGGCGGAGAGTGGGTAAATGCGGGCACTTGTGACGGACGGGTCGGCGGCCGGTGGGCTGCGGCTTGGGGAGGTGCCGGATCCGGTACCCGGGCCGGACCAGGTGCTGATCAGGACCGCGGCGGTCTCGCTGGTCGACCGCGACACGGGCTACGCCGCGGCGATCCTCGGCGACGGTGGCGTCTGGGGGTTCGACGCGGCCGGTGTGGTGATCGAGGCCGCGGCCGACGGGAGTGGCCCACCGGTGGGGTCGACGGTGCTCACCCTGCTACCGGCACCCGGCGCCTGGGCGGAGTTCGTCGCCGCCGGCACCGGCGACGTCGCCGTGCTGCCGCCGGGTGTCGACCCGGGCGTGCTGACCGGGCTCGCGCTGCCGGCGGTCTCCGCGGTGCAGGCCCTCGACGAAGTTGAGGGACTCGCCGGCAGCCGCGTCCTCGTCACCGGCGCCGGCGCCGGGGTGGGCTGGTTCGCCGTCCAACTCGCCGCGCTGCGCGGAGCCGAGGTCGTCGCCGTGGCCCGCGATCCGGCGGACGCCGACGACCTGCGGGCGGCCGGCGCCCACGAGGTCCGCACCGACCTGCCCGGGACGGCGCCGGCCGGTACCGGGGGTTCCGGGCCGGACGCGCCGTTGCGGCCGGTCGAGGTGGTGATCGACGTGGTGGGCGGGACGACGATGACCCGGGCGGTCGAGCTGCTGGCCGAAGGCGGCACCGCCGTCGCGGTCGGCGCGATCTCCGGGGAGCGGATGGTCTTCCCGGCGGCGACCTTCGCCAGCCCGCTGCGCCGCCAGGTCCGCGGGTTCTGGGGCAGCTGGCCGGTCGGCGCCGACCTGGCCACGGTCGTCGAGCTGGTCGCCGCCGGGCGACTGTGCCCGCGGCCGGGCTGGCGTGGTGGCTGGGCCGAGGTCCCCGGTCTGCTCGCCAGCTTCGCCGCCGGCCGGACCCGGCGGCGCCGGGCCGTGCTCGACGTCGGCTGAGCTCGACGTCGGCTCAGACCCCGCGCCGCCGTTCGGTCCCGGGCGCCGGACCGCTGCTTCCGGCTCGCGGGTCACCTGGTCCAGGTCAACGAACGCACACCGGATCGGCTGGCGGCGGCGCGGCGCGGTGGCCTGCCGCCCGACGGCAGGCCGCGCGACACCGTCGGGCGGGCCGCCGCCGGGCCGCGGGCCGGGGCCCCGCCGGGGGTTCTCCCGACCGGAGATTCGCCCAGGTCAGCGGTTATCCGTTGAATCGCAGCCACTGTTTTGGTCATATTGTTCGCGTCCGTCGGACGCATAGTGTCCGTGCACACCGGAGTGATCAATCGCGAGGTGGTACAGGCGCCGCTTCACAGTTGTGAGTGAGTCGTTACCCATGTTGGACGTCCGGGATACGGTGGCTGCAAGAACCGACCTGACCCCGGGGGCCTGCATGGCGACAACTCGTTCACTGTCCTGGTTGTCAGCCGTGCTGTTATGCGCCGCCGCCCTGACCGGCTGTCGAAGTGACGCGGCGCAGAGCGCGCCCCCCTGCGTCACTGAGGGTGTCACCGCGGACGAGGTCAAGCTGGGGCTGTTGTTTCCGGACACCGGCCTCGGCGCGGTGACCTTCAGCGCCGCCCGCGCCGGAATCGACGCCAGGTTCGGTGCCGTGAACGCCGCCGGCGGCGTTCACGGGCGTCGGATCGTCTATGACTGGCGGGACGACACGGCCAAGGCGTCGATGAATCTCACGACGGCCCGCACCCTGGTCGAGCGGGAAAACGTCTTCGGTATGCTCGAGACGAGCACGGTGGCCTCGGGCAGTGCGGCCTATCTCGCGGAACGCGGAATTCCGGTGCTTGGAATCGCGGTGGAGGACGCCTGGGCGAAGTACCGGAACATGTTCTCCTTCAACTACAGTTTCACCGCGAAGGGCTCGGTCGACACGTTCGGCAAGTTCGTCCATGAGCGCGGCGGAACCAAGGCGATGATCCTTTACAACCCGCTCGACCCGACCGTGTCGACGCACATCGCCGAGGAGTTCACCTCCAGCTTCCAGTCGGTGGGGATCACGACGACCACGGTCGGCACCGACGACAACCCCGTCTCGGCCCAGGCCGACGAGATCGCGCAGCAGATGGCCGCGCAGGGCGTCGACACGCTGGCCGGCACGCTGAGCACGGAGGGCCTGGCCCGGGTCGTCGCGGCCGTCCGGCGCCAACACGTCCCGCTCAAGGCCATTCTCAGCAGCAGCCCCGCGCCGAACGCCGATCTGTTGCAGACCTACGGCGCGCAGCTGGCCGGTGTGACGACGTTCGCCGCCTACATTCCGTTGGAGACGAAGTCGCCCGCACTCGACTCCTACCGCGCCGCGATGGCCACCTACGCCCCGCAGCTCCAGGACACCGACCAGACGTTGGCGCTGGTCGGCTACATCATCGCCGACATGTTCATCCGGGGCCTGGAGGAGACGGGGGACTGCCCGACCCGGCAGGGCTACATCGACGCCCTGCGGGCGGTGAAGGGCTACAACGCCGGCGGCCTCATCGGTGACATCGATCTGGAACGCGACTTCGGTAAACCCGCCGAGTGCTACTCGTTCGTCGAGGTGAACGCCGAAGGCTCCGCCATCCAGATCGTCAGCCCGAACTACTGCGGCCACCGGCTGCCCGACTGACGAGTCGCCGGGCCGCCCGCGCGCGGTCCGAGTACTCCGGACGAAGGAAACCGTCCGACCGCGAACCGTCGTGGTGCCGCCGCCGTCGGCGGCTGCGGTGCCGTGCCAGGCGGCACGAACGATGAGATCCGTTTCTCCACGCCGGTGGGGCGAGAACCGGCGGCCCGCAGGAGAAAGCGGCCGAGATCGCGTCGGCGAACGAAACCCGCGTGACCTTCCGCGCTCCGCGGCTCGTCGGCGGCTGGCCGCACTTCGCGGCCACGGGATCCCGCCGTACGGCCGGGAAGTCCGTCCGGCGCGGATGATCGGCCGGAAAAGCGTCACCGGCTGGCTTTTCGAGATGACCGCGTCCCTGCCGCGGAACGAAGACCGAACCGTTCGTCCGTCGGCCCCCGAAGGGCACCGCCAAGAACGGGCTGCTGGCGCTGCTGGCGCTGCTGGCCGAGCGCCCGATGTACGGCTATCAGCTGCGGGCGGAGTTCGGGTCGAGAACCGGGTCGACCTGGCCGCTGAACATCGGGCAGGTCTACACGACCCTGCGCCGCCTCGCGCGTGCCGGGCTCGTCGAGGGCGATGAGGACCCCGCCCCGCAGGTGCCTGCCGGCGGGGCGGGGCATCGTCCACCGGCTCAGCGCGGCGGGTCACGTGGCCGCGCGGAGCCGGTGGACGACACCGGTCAGCCGCCGCACGGCCGGCCGGCCGCGACGAGCTCGCCATCAGTGACCTTCGGAGGGGATTGTCGCCTTCAGGCGGCAGGGGGATCCGGTACGGACCGTAACTGTTAGACCAGCCACGCTGGTATAGTCGGTGGCATGGGCGGGCAGGTGACCACGGAGGCGGGTGGGGTCTACGACCTCGGCTACCACGTGGTGTGGTGCCCGAAATACCGCCGCCCGGTGCTCACCGGCCCGGTCCGCGACCGGCTCGAAGAACTGCTGTGCGCCAAGTGCGCCGAGCACGACTGGCGGGTTGTCGCGCTGGAGATCGAGCCCGACCATGTGCACCTGTTCGTGAAGGCTCACCCGAAGCACCCGCCGTCCTACATCGCCAACCAGTTGAAGGGCTTCACGTCCCACGAGCTGCGCGGCGAGTTCGGCCACCTGCGGTCCCGGCTACCCACCCTGTGGTCGCGGTCGTACTTCGTCGCCACCGTCGGCGCGGTGTCCGCTGAGACGGTCCGGCGGTACATCGACACGCAGAACGAACGCCCGTGGCGCAAGGGCGCGACCCGGTGAGACGGACCTTCACGTTCCAGCTGCGTCCCACGTCGCGGCAGGCCGGTTTGCTGGTCGCGATGCTGAAAGACCACCGGGACTTGTGCAACGCGGCGTTGCGGGAGCGGCGGGACGCCTACACGCACCCGTTGAGGACCCGATCACCTACGGGGACCAGTCGGACCAGTTGAAGGAGATCCGGGCGTATGACCCGGATCAGGCCCGCTGGTCGTTCTCCTCGCAGCAGGCCACCCTGCGCCGCCTCAACCTCGCCTTCCAGGCGTTCTTCCGCCGGGTCAAGTCTGGTGAGACCCCCGGCTACCCGCGCTTCAAGGGCGCCGGGCATTTCGACACGGTGACGTGGCCCGTCGACAACGACGGCTGAAAGTGGGACTCCCAGCCCGAGCATCCGACGCAGACGTTCGTCCGGTTGCAGGGTGTCGGCCACGTCAGGGTCAACCGGCACCGGCCCGTGCGCGGCACGGTCAAGACGGTCTCGGTCAAACGCGAGGGCCGCCGCTGGTACGTGCTGCTGTCCTGCGACGGCGTGCCCGCCGAGCCGCTGCCGACGACCGGCGCCGTGGTCGGCGTCGACCTCGGGATCGCCTCGCTGGCCACGACCAGCGACGGCCGGCACTACGGCAACCCCAGACTCCTGGAACGCGCCGCCGGCCGGCTGGCCGCCGCGCAACGCGACCTGTCGCGGAAGAAACGCCGCTCGAAACGGCGAGGCAAGGCCGTCGCCCGGGTCGCCGGGCTGCACCGCGAGGTCACCCGCCAGCGCGCCGACCTCGCGCACAAGACCGCGCTCGGCCTGGTCCGCGACCACGACCTGATCGCTGTCGAGGCACTCACCATCAAAGGCATGGTCCGTCGGGCCAGGGCCAGGCCCGACCCTGACAGCCCGGGGGTGTTCCTGCCGAACGGGCAGGCCGCCAAGTCCGGGCTGAACCGGTCGATCCACGACGCGGGATGGGGGGTGTTCCTGGGAATCCTGCACGCCAAGGCTGAAAGCGCCGGACGGACGGTGATCCCGGTTCCCGCCCCCCACACGTCCCGCACCTGCGCGAAGTGTGGCCACTGTGCCGCCGAGAACCGGCCGACCCAGGCCGCGTTCGCCTGCGTCGCCTGCGGACACACGGCGCACGCCGACGTCAACGCGGCGGTCAACATCCTTCGGGCTGGGCTGGCCCGTCAGGGCGCGCAAGCGGCCTGAGAAGCCGGCGGCTCCAACCGCCGGAGTAGTCACCAAGCTGGCGCTCGCCGTCACGGTGCCCGGCGTCGACGTCGGCGCGCTGGTGCTGCGCCAGCGCGCCGAGACGCCGCGGGCGGTGCAGGAGTACACCCGACCGCGCCACCCCCCGCCCCGACCATGGCGCCGGCGGTGCGAGGGGCTGGCGGCGCGCGGGTCGGCGGAGGCGGTTGGCACCGCGGTGGGGCCCGGCGGGGCCACATAGGTGGCGGCGTCCGGCGGCTGCTCCCCCCCAGCGAACTAGCCCGAAATGACCAGCTGACAGGATGCGTGGTGGGGGGATAGAGAAGGGACTTGTATGGCGTACCAGGCAGCGCCCGCCGACGCGGCCGGCCCGGCTTCACCCGAGTTCGCGCCACCGTCAGCACCGCCCAGCCTGGCTCCGAACGGCCTGGCTCCGAGCGGGCCGGCCTCGCCCGGCCTGGCGCCGCGGGAGCCGTCCACGGCCGGGGTGCCGGTCGTCCCGCCGATCCCGGCGCAGGCCGTGGCCGGCGACGTCCGCGGCGCCGCCCGGGCCGGGATACCGCCGCTGGACGGCGTGGACACCTGGGTCCGGGTGCCCGTGGTGTGGTGGAAGGCCGTCGCCGGGCGGGTCGTCGGGGTCGCGATCACGCTGATCGGCGCGGTGTACGCGGTGTGGCGCGCCGGGACGCTGGACGGGACCGGCGTGGCCGGCCACCTGTTCTACGCGGCCGAGATCGTCAGCTACCTCACGATCGTGTGGACGGCGGTGATGACCGGCCGGATGCGCACCGGGTACGTCCGACGCGCCCCGGCGCCGGCCGGCGCCCTCGACGTCTTCGTCACCGTCTGCGGCGAGCCGGTCGAGATGGTGGAGGCGACGCTGCGCGCGGCGCTGGCGATCGACTACCCACACCGCACCTACGTCCTCAACGACGGGCGGATCGCCGGGCGGCCCAACTGGCGTGACATCGACGCGCTCGCCGCCCGGCTCGGGATCACCTGCTTCACCCGTACCGACGGGCCGCGAGGCAAGGCCGCGAACCTCAACCACGCCCTCGCCCGCACCGACGGCGACGCCGTCATGACGCTGGACGCCGACCACATCGCGGTGCCCGACCTCGGCGAGCTGGTCCTCGGCTACCTGCGGGACCCGAAGGTCGGGTTCGTCTGCACCGAGCAGCGCTTCGACGTCGGCCGGCACGACGTGCTCAACAACGCCGAGCCGATGCTGTACAAGGCGGTGCAGCCGGCGAAGGACCGCGACAGCGCCGCGTCGTCCTGCGGGAACGGCACCCTGTACCGGCGGACGGCGGTCGAGTCCGTCGGCGGCTTCAGCGAGTGGAACATCGTCGAGGACCTGCACACGTCGTACCAGCTGCACGCCGCCGGTTGGCAGAGCGTCTACCACAACGGCCCGGTGTCCGTCGGCGTCGCGCCGGCGACCGCGGCGGAGTACGCCAAGCAGCGCAGCCGGTGGGCAATGGACGGCCTGCGCCTGCTGCTGTTCGACAACCCGCTGCGCAAGCCCGGCCTGACCGGCTGGCAGCGGGCGCACTACCTGCACACCGGGATCGGCTACCTGGTGGCCTGCGCGCAGATGATGTTCCTGCTGGGGCCGCCGTTGAGCGTCCTGGCCGGGGTCCGGATCGCGGCCGGTGTGTCGCTGACCGCCTACGTGCTGCACGCCCTGCCGTACCTGGTCGGCTCGCTGCTGTTCGTCGTCGCCTACACCGGGCCGCGCGGCGCGCAGCGGACGGTGGCCAGCACCCTGTTCAACGCCCCGCTGTACGCGCTGTCGTTCGTGCGGGTCGTGCTCTCCGGCCGGCCGGAGTCGGGGGCCACCGCGAAGACCGCGTTGCCGCGGATGTCGCTCCTGCTGCTGCCCCAGGTGCTCTTCGCCGCCGCGCTGGTGGTCACCATCCTCGTCGTCGGCCTCGACCCGAACGTGGCCGACCTGTCCGCGCTGGTGTGGGCCGGGGTGCTGCTGTCGATGGTGGCCGGGCCGCTGTCGGCGCTCTCGGAGCGTCGGGACCGGGTGGAACGGGCCCAGCTGCCGATCCGGGCGGTCATCCTCGGGCTGGTCCTGAGCTTCGCCGTGGTCTCCCTCCTGGAGGGCTGACCCGACCCCGCCCCGCCACGCTCACCCGAGGATGCGGGCGGTGCCGAAGCCGGCGGCCAGTCGGTCGCCGGCGGTGAACCGGCCGGGGTCGAACTCGGCCAGGCCGGGAGCGGGTGGCTCCCCGGCGAGCAGGCCGGCGACGTGGTCGCCGAGGACCGGCGCGAGCTTGAAGCCGTGGCCGCTGGTGCCGGCGTCGACCCACACCCGGTCGGTGATCCGCCCGATCACCGGCTGCCAGTCCGGGCTGACGTCGTAGAGCGCGGACCAGCCGCCGGCCCGGGCCCGCGGCTCGCCGGGCCGGCCGGCCCGCCCCGGCCGGCCGGGGCGCCGGCGCAGCGCGGCCTCGGCGAGGCGGGCGAACTCGGTGTCGCGTACCGGGCCGGTCGCGGTGTCCGGATCGACCGGCGGGGTGGGCTCGAGGCCGCCGAGCATCCATCCGCCGTCGGGCTGCGGCGCGGCGTAGTACCCACCGGCCACGTCGATGATCACCCCGGCGTCGGCGTCGGCGGCCGCCCCGGTACCGGTACCGGCGATCGGGGCGGGGCCGAGGAGCGCGACGACGTGCCGTTCGGCGTGCAGCGGCAACGTGACGCCGAGCTGGGCGGCCAGCGGTGCCGTCCAGGGACCGGCGGCGAGCAGCAGGCGCCGGACCCGGTGCGTCGTGCCGTCCGCGGTGGTGAGCTCGACCTGCCCGGGTGTCTCGGTGATCCGCACGACCCGGGCGCCGGTGTGGACCACCCCGCCGCGGGCCCGGGCCGCACTGACGAAGCCCCAGGTCGTCCGGTGGGGATCGGCGTAGCCGGCCTGCTCCTCCCGCACGGCGACGGCGACGTCCCCACCGGTGCCGACGGAGTCCGGGACGTCGTCCCCGCCGGCACCGACGTCGATCCCGGGGAACCGGCCGGCGACCTCGTCCGGGCCGAGGGTCTCGACGCCGATTCCCAGGTCGGCCAGAGTGGCCGCGGTGCGGCGCGCGGCGGCCGCGTCGTGCGGGCCGTGCAGGTACAGGCCGCCGGTGCGGACGAAGCCGGCGTCCGCGCCGTCGGTGTGCTCGGCGAAGCGGGCGAGGAACGCGATGCTGTCGTGCGCCACCCGGGCCAGGAACGGCTGGGTGTAGTAGGCCCGGCAGATACCGCTGGAGCTCCCGGTCGGCCCGCCCGCGGGTCGTCCCCGCTCGAACACGACGACGTCGAGCCCGCGACGGGCGAGGTGGAACGCGGCGCTCGCGCCGTGCACCCCCGCTCCGATGATCCCGACCTCGGCCATCTCGCCGTGCGATCGCGCCTGGGTCAACGTCTGTCCTCTCGCCGTCGCCTGCCGTCGCCTGCCGGTGTCTGCCGGTGTCAGCCGTTGGTGGCCCGGGGTTTCGGCCCGGTGGCGCGCATGTTCACCAGGCGGCCGAGCAGGTCGAACCAGAACGGGGCTCCGGCGGTGAGCGCGAAGCAGCCGATCGCCAGACCGACGATCTTCAGCAGCCAGCCGCCGACCGAGTGGGGTACCTCCCGCGGGTCGTCCCGTGTCTCGGAACTGTGCACCCACCCGATCGGGACGGCGAGCCCGGAGACCTCCCGCACGGCCTGGACCGCCTGCTCCGCCGCCTCACCGGCCGTGGGCTGGTCGGGCGCCGCCTCGCCGGCGGTGCCGTCGGAAGCCGTGGCGCCGGAAGCCGTGCTGCCGGAAGCCGTGCTGCCGGAAGCCACCTCGACCTGGGCGGCCGCCACCGCGGCCTGGCGTACCGTGCCGTCCTGCCAGAACGTCCGGGCCAGCCCGATCGCGTCGAGGTTGAACGGGACGGCCAGCAGGACCGCGTAGCAGAGCAGGAACACGGCGACGCGCCGCCGGTACCAGCCGGAGAGGCGGTCCATCGCGTCGTCGTACCAGCGGGCCAGCTCGGTGACGATCTTCTCGCGGTCCCCGGCGGCCTGGACGGTCGCCGCGATCAGGGCGTCCCTGGCCGGCGACGGGGGGAGCGCGGCGAGCCCGTCCTCGATGGTCCCGACCGCGGCGGAGCCGGTGGCGGCGACGAGCGCGGCCGCCATCACCCGTCCGGCCGGGTGGTCCACGGGCATCGCGGCGTGCAGGGCCTGGGCGGTCTGTTGGTCGAGGGTGCGCCGGGCGGCGTCGTAGGCGCGCCGGTAGGCGGCCCGGGCCTCGTCGGTGACCTGGTCGGGCAGGGTCTCCGGGCCGAGCTGGGCCAGCATGGCCCGAGCGGGCGGGTCGACCCGGTCGAGCAGCGCCTGGGCGAAGGCGGTCGACGGCACGTACGACGGCAGCCGCAGGGTACGCGCCCGGCGCACCGCGGCCAGGGCCCCGGCGACGGGCGGGTGGTCCGCCATGGGCGGCGGGCTGGTGTTGCGGCCGGTGGCCCGGGTGGTCCGCAGTGGGCCGTCGAGCAGTTCGGCGGCGACGTCCGGTCCGCCCTCGGGGTGGTCGGCGGCCCGGGCGCCGAGCAGCCGCCGCAGCTCGGACTCGAGCTGGCGTCCCCGGTAGCGGAACAGGGCGAGCACGGCCTCGTTGATCCGGGACACGGCGAGGCTGAACACGGCGAAGAGCAGCGCGAGGCCGATCAGCACATCGAAAGCGGACGAGTCCGGCATGGCTCCCGGTTCCTGACGTTCGGTCGCCCGGACGGCCGCTCGCGGGGCACCGGACGCGCACACCGGGACTCTCCCGGCAGACCGCGCATTTCTACACGGTGGCGCAGGGCCACCACCGAGCGGCGTCGTTCAGTGCGCCGGACGGGTACCGGGTGCCACGGAGCGTGCCGGCGCCACCGGTGCGCGGGGCGCCGGGCTACCTCTGGATCCACACCTCTTCGGGAAACGGCGGGTCGAGGCCGTCCGACCGGCGAGCAGGGCGTCGTCTGACGGCGGAAGCGGACCGTCGGTCCGGAATGCTGTTACGATGCGGACCATCAGTCCGCCTCCGCGAGGGGAGGAGTGCAGTGGCCACCGAAAAAGCAGCGGCTCCGGAAAGAACGGTGGCCCTGAAAAGAGCGGCGGCTCCCGAAAAAGGTGACCACGCGGCCGTGATTCACGCGATCCTGGCCCCCCGTGCCGCCGCGCTGCGCAAGCGGGTCGAGCAGGGGCCGCCGCCGCTCGGGCCGGGCGGAGCGCCCGTCGACACGCTGCACGCCTACCTCGACGCTCTGCTCGAGTTCGTCTGGGCGAACCGCGCCCTCATCCGCGCCCTGGAGGAGGACGGGCTGGAGACCTACTACACCAGCCCGCTCAGCGAGTTCTGGATCGGCGAGCTGGCGCGACGGGTGGCCGCCACCCGTCCCGGTGGAGACGCCGACGCGCAGGCCGAGTACCTGACGCACGTGCTGTTCCCCGCGCTGCGGGCGAACGTCGTCGACTACCTCGTCTCGGCCCGCGGGATGCCGCTCTCGCGGGTCCGCGACGGCCTGCGCAGCCTCGTCGCCGTCTGAGTCCGCGGCGCGGTCCGAGCCGCTCGGGGCCGTGCCCGGTCGTGCTGGTCGGCCTCACCAGCCGGGCGGCGCACGGCCCCGAGCCCGTTCCGGGCCTGGGTGTGGGACGGCCCCGCGCCGGCGGGCGCTACTTCACCGTGACGATGTCGGCCCGCAGCGGGGCGAGCACCGCTCCGATCTTGCCGGTGGTCTCCGCCGGGACACCGAGGCCGCTCAGCGCGGAGACCAGGTGGTCGACCACCGCGTCGAAGTTGGCGTCGGTGATGCGCAGCCCGGAGTGCACCGCGGCGATCGCGCCGCCCTGGTAGACCTCGGGCCCGCCGATCGCCGCGGAGATGAAGGCCTGCTGGTGCGCCTTGAGCCGCGGGAGGTCCTTGCCGGCGAAGAAGGGCGCGAGATCGGGGTCGGCCGTCACCCGGACGTAGAACTCGTCGACCGCGGCCTGCACGGCGCTCGCACCACCGATAGCGTCGTAGATACTCATCAGAGGTCTCGCTTTCGCAGGATGGGCCCAGCCGAGGTCGGTGACCACGTGCGTTTCCATGGGCCGCATTGGTGCATTTCCGACACTTCTACTAAATCGCGTGGGAAACGCGTTCGAAAGAGCCGAATGTCGACGCGGGAGCGACGGACGGCACGCGAGCACGGGCCGCCCGACTCCTCGCGGCCACGCGTGTCGGCAGGCGGGGGTGCCGCGCCGGCCGCGGACGGTCATCCCCGGAGGTGGGCGGCCCTTTCCAGCCCGACCGCGATCTCGGTCGAAAGCTCGATGCCCAGGGCCGCGAGGTGCTCGTCCAGTTGGGCCACGGCGGCCACGTCGAGGGTGATCGAGGTGACGGGTCTCGTCCGCTGCCAGGCCAGCGACAGCTGCGCGGTCGTGCATCCCAGTTCCGCCGCCGCGGCCCTCACGGCGGCCGCCGCGGCGGCGTCGGCCGGTCCGTGTCCGTATCCGGTGCTGATCAGGCCGAGGCCCTCCTCCGCCAGCAGCGGGAGGTGCTCGCGTTCGAGCTCCCGGGCGAGCAGGTCGTACCGCCCGCGGAACGAGACGAACCGCGCCCGGCCCAGCCGGTCGCTGACCGACAGCGCCTTCATCACCCGGTGGACGCGCAGGTTGGCGGCCCCGACGTAGAGGACCTTGCCGGCGCGCACCAGGTCGTCCAGCGCTTCGACCGTCTCCTCCAGCGGGGTCGTCGGGTCGTCGACGTCGAGCTGGAGCAGGTCGAGATGGTCCGTCCGGAGCCGGCGGAGGATCGACTCACAGGCGGCCCGGAGGTGGCGGCGGCTGTTCCCGCCCTCCCGGGGCTCCGGGCCGGTCGGCGGCCCGACGCTCGCGGCCAGCACGACGCTCGCGCGCCGGTCCCGCACCGCGCGGCCGCAGAGCTCCAGCACGGCACCGTCCGGAGCGGTGCCGCCCGGGCCGGTGCCGCCCGGGCCCGGGCCGGCGGCGGGGGTGGTGTCGAGGAGGTTGCCGCCGGCGTCGAGGAAGCGGTGGATGACGCCGATCGCGGCCCGCTCGTCGCGGCCCGCGGGCCCGGTGCCGAGGGCCGTGGCTCCCAGCGCGAACCGGGAGACGGTCAGCCCGCTGCGACCGAGCCGCCGGTACTCCATCGGCCCGCTCGCGCGCTGGACGGCCGCCGGCCCGTTCGTCCGCCAGCCGGCGGGCCTCCCCCCGGCGGGCCGGCCGACCTCGGCCGGGTGCGGGCCCGCCGTGGTCTCCGGCCTGGCCAGGACGCCGTTGAGGAAGAGGCTCACCGCGTGGTGGAGGTGCTCCTCCTCGACCTCGGGGGTCCGGTAGATGCCGTAGGCGGCCAGCCACGCCGGCATCGCGCCGACCATGGCGAAGAACTGCTCGGCGGCGAGGTCGACGTCCCCGACGACCACGGTGCCCGCGCTCTCGTGCCGGCGCAGCACATCAATGATCAGCTGGACCCGCGGTGACCAGGTGACGGCCTGCGAGCTGACCGCGAACTCGGGGAAGCGCGCGGACTCGGCGATCGCCATCCGGCTCAGGCGGACGATGTCGGGGTCGACCGACCGGGCCAGGATCGCCCGCGCGATCACGGTCAGGCTCTCGGCGAGGTCGTCGGGCAGCGGTTCGAGGACGCGCTCGTCGCGCTCCTGGCGGGTGAGTGCCCACGAGCTCACCGCGATGAACAGCGTCCGCTTGTCGGGGTAGCGGGCGTACAGGGTGCTCTTGGTGATGCCCGCGGCCTGCGCCACGGCCTCCATCGTGGTGCCGTCGTAGCCCGACTCCAGGAACGTGTCGACGGCGGCCCGCCGGAGCCGCTCGGTCAGCCTGGCGGCCTCCGTCGCCGTGGGGCGCCCGGCCCGTGAACGCTCGCCACCCGCCCTGGACTCCATCCAGTAAAGCTACGGGTGCGTCGGATTCGGGTCAAGGTCGACGGCGGCGCCCTCCGAGCACTCCCGAGGCCGACGGGTGCGATCCTGGTCTGCCGGTCGCCGCAGGCTGTTGACCCAAACCATACGGGCTCGTAGGGTTCATTCTCACGCGGCTGGAGAAACGGCACGCGGACGGATCGTTTCGGAGCTCGCGGTGACCCGTGGCCACGCGGCTCGTACGTGCATCGGCTCGGAGGTAGACGGATGGCGCACTTCCCGAAGCCCGCGGAGGGCAGCTGGACCGAGCACTACCCGGATCTCGGTACCGGGTTCGTCTCGTTCGAGGACTCGATCTCGCCCGAGCACTATGAGCTGGAGCGCAAAGCGATCTTCGAGCGGACCTGGCTCAATGTCGGCCGGGTCGAGCAGATCCCGCGGACCGGCAACTACTTCACGAAGGAGATCAAGGCCGCGCGCGCGTCGCTGATCGTCGTCCGCGACGCCGAGGGCGAGGTCCGCGCGTTCCACAACGTCTGCCGGCACCGCGGCAACAAGCTGGTGTGGAACGACTTCCCCCAGGAGGAGACGCAGGGCACGGCCCGCCAGTTCCAGTGCAAGTACCACGCCTGGCGTTACGGGCTCGACGGCTCCTGCACGTTCGTCCAGCAGGAGTCCGAGTTCTTCGACATCGACCGGGCGCAGCTCGGTCTGGTGCCGGTGCGCTGTGAGCTGTGGGAGGGCTTCATCTTCGTCAACCTCGACAGCGAGGGCACGACCCCGCTGGCCGAGTACCTGGGTCGCTTCGCGAAGGGCCTGCAGGGCTATCCCTTCGGCGAGATGACCGAGGTCTACAAGTACCGCGCCGAGGTCGGGAGCAACTGGAAGCTCTACATCGACGCGTTCGCGGAGTTCTACCACGCACCCGTCCTGCACGCGAAGCAGTACGTGGGCGACGAGTCACGCAAGCTGCTGGGCTACGGCTACGAGTCCCTGCACTACGACCTCGACGGGTCGCACTCGATGCAGTCGGCGTGGGGCGGGATGTCGCCGCCCAAGGACCTCAACATGGTGAAGCCGATCGAGCGGGTCCTGCGCAGCGGCAACTTCGGGCCCTGGGACCGGCCCGACCTCGAGGGCCTGAACCCGCTGCCGCCGGGGGTCAACCCGGCCGGCCACCCGGCCTGGGGCCTGGACTCCTACGTCTTCTTCCCGAACTTCATGATCGTGGTGTGGGCGACCGGCTGGTACCTCACCTACCACTACTGGCCGACGGCGTACAACCAGCACATCTTCGAGGGCACGCTGTACTTCGTGCCGCCGCGGACCGCGCAGGACCGGATCCGCCAGGAGCTGGCCGCGGTCACCTTCAAGGAGTTCGCGCTGCAGGACTGCAACACCCTCGAGGCCACCCAGACCATGCTCGAGTCCCGTGTGGTCTCGCGGTTCCCGCTCAACGACCAGGAGCTCGCCATCCGGCACCTGCACAAGACCGCGAGCGACTACGTGGCCGGGTACCAGGGCTAGCCGGGCAGCGCGGGCCAGCACGCGGGGCCGGCGCCCGATCGGCGTCGGCCCTTGACCTGAAGTCCGCTTCAGGTCCGATGCTGGCCGCATGGACCTCACCGAGACCGAACGTGCGTACCTGGCCGGCCAGCGGCTCGGCCGGCTGGCGACCGTCGCCCCGGGCGGCGCGCCGCAGAACTCTCCGGTCGCCTTCCGCGTCAACGAGGCGACCGGCACGATCGACATTCACGGGTACGACCTGGGCGCCAGCCGGAAGTTCCGCAACGTCGCGGCCACCGGCGTGGTGTCCCTCGTCGTCGACGACATCGCCTCCGTCGACCCGTGGCGGGTGCGCGGCGTGGAGATCCGGGGGACGGCGGAGGCGCTGACCGATCAGGACCCGCCGCAGCGCCATCTCAGCCGTGAGGTCATCCGCATCCATCCCGTCCGGATCATCAGCTGGGGTGTCGATCCGGACGGGGCGGCGCCGCGCGCCCGCGGGGTCAGTCGGACTTCTGCTGGAACAGCGTGACGCTGTGGTCGCCGTTCGCGCTGCCCACATAGTGGTCGGCGAGGAACGGGGTGCCCATGACCCCCTGCGACCAGTCCACCGACTGCCCGAAGTCCCGGAACCAGTCGTAGAGCATGGTGCGGTGCGCGATGCGCCACTCCCCGTCCCGCTTCTCCAGCCGGTCCACGTACCGGCCGCCGATCACCACGTCGTGCTCCTGCTCACCGAAGTCGATCCGGTGGTAGGAGGTCACGTGGGTCTCGGCCACCGCGGTGTCACCCGTGACGTCGATCAGGGTCTGGCCCAGCGTGTGCAGGGTGACGGGAATCGAGGGCGCGCCGGGCACGACCCACGCCAGGTACTCCTTGAACGTGCCGCGGAAGATCCCGTGGTCGTCGGTCGCGTCCGGCCAGTAGGCCCCGCTGATCAGGTCCGCGTCGCGCCGGTCCTCGCCCCGGGCCAGCCGGGCGAGGACGTCGCGGATCCGTTCACGGTCCAGGACGAAGCTCAGGTCGTCGGCACTGATACTCATATCCGGCTCACCTCGTGGTTGGCGAAGGGGTGGAACGGGTCGGCGGCAGCCCCGGGCCGGCCAGGCCGGCCCGGGGCTGCCGCCGACCAGGGCTGGCCGGGCCGGGCCTAGGGAATCTGCGGCTTGCGGGTGTTGATCAACGGCCGCCGGTAGGAGGGGTCCTCCTTGCTGCGGGCCGGAGCGCCGTCGAGGTGGATGTCCGGCACGTCGGAGAACGGGATCTCCATGGTGGGCACCAGGCCGGACCACTCGATGGCGTTGGTGCGCAGCGCGATCCGCCAGACGCCGTCGCGCCGTTCCAGCCGGTCGATGTAACGGCCGCCGGCGATCCAGTTGGAGTCGTCGCGGTTGCGCCCGACGAACAGGTAGTACGTCTCGGTGTGCGCGGTGTCGCCGTCGATGTCGACGGTGACGTTGAGCAGGTTGTGGTGGGTGGCCACCTGGCCCTGCTCGTGCCCGGGGGCCGCCCAGTCGTACAGCTCGACCGGGCCGCCGACGAACGGGCCGGCGGCGATCACGGCGTCGGGGTGGAAGGCGGAGAGGAACAGCTCGCGGTCGAAGCGGTCCATGCCCCGGCTGAACCGGGTCAGGCAGTCGAGAATGTCCTGCCGCTCGAGCAGTCCTTCGAGTCGGGCGAGCTTCTCGGCGGTGATGGGCTGACTCATCGTCCCTCGCGGTGGCGTGTGCCGGCGTCGACGTCGACGCCGGGGGGTGGAGATGCGGGTCGCGGGTGTGGTGGTGTGCGCTCTGCGGAGCCGGGTGCGGCGTGCCCGGTTCAGAGGGCCGCTAGACGGGGGACCAGAGCGGGGCGCCGCGCTGGGCGCGCAGTGACGGGATGACCTTCCCGTCGAGGTCGGTGACGCCGTACTCCTGGGCCAGCTCGGCGGTGATGAAGGTGCCCCCGGAGTGCCGCAGCAGATCCGGGTCCCGGGCGAGCGCCGCGATGACGCGGCCGGGGAACTCCGGCGAGCAGCCGATCGTCGGGTTGGTGACGAGCTGCTCCTTCATCGCGGGGTTCTGCGCGATGTTGCGCTCAGCCCGCTCGGTGAAGGTGAGGCCCTGCCACAGCGAGAGCGACGCCACGTTGTGCGGCTTGAGCTCGACGGCCATGTCCCGGGCCATCCGGTCGACCGCGGACTTGCAGGTCCCGAAGACGACGCCGTAGGTGTAGGTCACCCCCACGTAGCCGGAGATGGCCACGATCAGGCCGGCCCGGTTCGGAACCATGAGCCGCGCCGCGTGCCAGGCGGCCACGAAGTTCGACCGCACCCCGACGTCGACCATCTCCCAGTTCGACAGCGGCTTCTCCCAGAACGGGTTCGGCTCCGTCAGGTCCTCGGGTAGCGAGAAGGCGTTGTTGACCAGGATGTCGAGCCGGCCCTGCTCCCGCTCGACCTGCTCGAACAGCGCGGCGACCTGCTCGTCGTCACCGTGGTCGACCTGCACGGCGACGCCCCTGCCGCCCCGGCGGTCCACCTCCGCCGCGGTCTCCCCGACCGTGCCGGGAAGCGGATGCGAGCCGGGGGACACCGTCCGCCCGGTGACGTAGACCGTCGCGCCCTCGTCGGCGAGCGCGAGGGCGATGCCCTTGCCGATGCCCCGGCTGGCGCCGGTGACGACGGCGACCCGGCCCGAAAGTAAACCCATGCGAACTCCCAGCTGGTTGCCTGTTCAGACCGCGGCCGACACTTTCATGAGCTGGGCGAGGTTGCCGCCCATGAGCTTGCGCACGAGCGGTTCCGGCAGGTGCGCGAGCTCGTCGAGGTAGCTGAGCGGGTTCGCCAGGCCCTCCGGATGCGGATAGTCGGACCCGAACAGCACGTGGTCCTCGCCGAGGACCTTGGTCAGCGCGCCGAGGTCCTCCTCCCAGAACGGGCTGACGTAGACGTTGCGCCGGATCACGTCGATCGGGTTCTCGGGGAAGTCGTGCGGCATCTTCTTGTACAGGTTGCGCATCGCGTCCATCAGCGGGGCGACCCAGCTCATCCCGTTCTCGACGACGGCCACCTTCAGCCGGGGGAAACGGGACAGCGCACCGTGGCAGACGAGCGCCGAGACCGCGTCCTCGACCGGCCGCCAGGCCTGCAGCATCTGGAACGGGTTCGGCTGGAACGGCAGCATCTCGCGGTTGGCACCCAGCCACTCGCCGCTGTAGCGGGCGTACCCGCTGTCGGACGAGTGCAGCGCGACGAGGATGTCGGCCTCCTGCACCCGGGCCCAGAACGGGTCGAACTCCGGCAGGCCGAACGAGCGCGGCCCGCGCAGGCCCGGCACGGGCGCCGGCCGGACGAGGATGACCCGGGCGCCCCGTTCGAGGACCCACTCCAGTTCCTCGACGGCCTTCTCCACGATCGGCAGGGTGATCACCGGCGTGGTGAAGATCCGGTCCTCGTAGTTGAACTGCCAGGTCTCGTACAGCCACTCGTTGAGCGAGTGGATGACGGCGTGGACGAGGTCCGCGTCGTCGCGCATCCGCTCCTCGATCAGGCTGGCGAGCGTGGGGAACATCAGGGTGCGGTCGAGCCCCTGCTCGTCCATGACCTTGATCCGCGCGGCCGGTTCCCGCCAGGCGTCGATGGAGCGCACCGGCTTGCCGAAGATCTCCCGGTACGTCTTCCCCTCGGGGTTGCCGTGCCGGTAGTAGTCCTCCTGTGCCCCCGGACGGGCGACGACCTCGAAGGTCGGGTTCGGGATGTACTGGCTGATCTGCCCGCGCACGACGATCTTCGTCCGGCCGTGCACGTCGACGTAGTCGATCGCGCCCCGGTAGCGCGCCGGCAGGAACTTGGTGAGCGCGTCCTGGGTCTCGTACAGGTGGTTGTCGGCGTCGAACACCGGAATGTCGTGGGTGGGCATCACACCTCCTGGTCAGGAGCGGCCGGATCCCCCGCGGGGCACGTCACGGAAGGCACGGTCACGGTCGAGGGCGGGCTCGCGGGGCATGCCGAGGACCCGCTCGCTGATCACGTTGCGGGCCATCTCGGTGGTCCCGCCGCCGATGCAGGTGGTCTGGCGCAGCAGGAAGTCGTTCCCGCACTCGGCCACCGCGCCGTCGTCGGTGGCCCAGGCCGCGCCCGCCGAGCCGGCGATGTCGTACGCCATGCTGGTGACGCGGGTGGAGGCGATGCCGGCGAACAGCCGCCCGATGGCGGCCGACTGGTCGGGCATCCGGCGGGAGACGACGCCGCGGCCGATCCGGCCCTGCAGCGACTCGCGGACCAGGTCGAGTACCCGGCCCTCGCCGATGAGGTCGCGCGTCCGGGGCTCGTCGAGGCGGCCGGCGTCGCGGGCGACGTCCACCAGGACGGTGGCGTCGACCCCGCCGTAGGACCAGCCGGCGGGGACGGTGACGAACGGGGAGTTGTGCAGCATCCGCTCGTGGAACATCCACCGGGTGCCGACGGTCCAGCCGTTGTCGACCTCGCCGATCCGGTCGGTGTCGGGGACCCGGACGTCGGTGATGAACTCCTGGCAGAACTCCTTGTTGCCGTTGAGCATCTCGATGCGCTGGACGTCGATGCCGTCCTGGCGCAGCGGCATGATGAACACGGTGAGCCCGCGGTGCTTGGGGACGTCCCAGTTCGTGCGGGCCAGGCAGAGCGCCCAGTCCGACCACCAGGCCCCGGTCGTCCAGATCTTCGAGCCGTTGAGGATCCAGTCGTCGCCCTCGCGCACGGCGGTGGTCAGCGCGCCGGCGACGTCCGAACCGCTGCTGGGCTCGGAGAGGAACTGCATCCAGATCTCCTCGCCCTTGAGGATGGCGGGGAGGTGGCGCTCCTTCTGCTCCGGGGTGCCGAACTCGAGGAGCACCGCGGCGCACGGCGAGAACGTCGGCGCCTGCAGCCGGCCCGGGTACTCGAAGCCGGTGATCTCCTCGTTGAACGCCCGCTGGTGTTCCGGCGACAGGCCCTGCCCGCCGTACTCGCGCGGGAAGCAGATGCCGGCGAGGCCGGCGTCGAACAGCATCCGCTGGATCTGCCGCTCGCGGGCGACGGCGGCGAGCTCCTGCTCGTCCGTCGTGTCCGCCCGCATGACGCCGGCACCCTCGTTGCGCTGGAGGGGACGCAGGTTGGCGCGGATCCACGTGCGTGCCCGCCGGCGGAAGTCCGCGACGCTCTCGGTGCCGGCCGCGGCCGTGTCGCCCGCCGCGGCGGCATCCGTGCCGGCGGCGGTGCTGCTGTCGGACGTCATGCCCGCTCCTTGAGGTGCTCGACGACGGCGGCGACGCGCTGGCGGTGCTCGGCCGGCGTGCCGCACAGCGCCCGGTTCACGGTGACGCGGCGCAGGTACAGGTGCAGGTCGTGCTCGTAGGTCACGCCGATCCCGCCGTGCAGCTGGACGCAGTCCTGCAGTAGCTCCGTGCCGTAGTCGCCGATGAAGGACTTCGCCGCGCTCACCAGCTCCCCGGCGTCGGGGGAGCCGGCGTCGACGGCGGCCGCGGCGCTGTCGTTGACCGCGTGCGCGCCTTCCAGCCAGGTCTTCATGTCGGCGAAACGGTGCTTGAGCGCCTGGTAGGACGCGAGCGGCCGGCCGAAGGAGTAGCGCTCGAACGCCCAGCGGACGGTCATGTCGAAGGCGGCCTGCATCGCGCCGACCGTCTCGGCGTTGAGGATGACGATCGCGAGCTGGAGCTGGCGCTCGATCTGGTCGGCCGCCGCGCCGAGCTCGCCGACGACGGCGGCGCGCGGCACCCGGACGCCGTCCATCCGGACGGCGAAGAACCGCCGGGTCAGGTCGACCGTGCGCAGCGGCTCCACCGTCACCCCGGGCGTGGCCGCGGGCACGATCAGCTGGGTGAGCCCCTGGTCGCCGCGGGCGGCGACGAGCAGGTGCCCGGCCTGGGCGGCCGACTCGACCGGGCGGCTGACCCCGTCGAGGACGAGGTCGTCGCCGTCGACCCGCAGCGCGAGGCCGACGCTGTCGAGCCCGTCCAGCGGCGGCGGCCCGCCGAGGCACCACGCCGCCACCGTGGCACCCGAGAGGATGTCGGCGAGGACCGCGGAGTGCGCCGGACCGGCCGCGCCGAGCGCGGCGGCGACGGCGTTGGCGGCGGCCAGCGGCCCGGGCGCGGCCCGCAGGCCGAACTCGTGCGCGACCAGCGTCAGGTCGACGAGGGCGGACCCGCTGATCGATCCGCCGCCCTGCTCCTCACCGACCAGCAGGGACGTCCAGCCCAGCTCGGCTCCGCCCTGCCAGTAGTCCGCCTCGAAGCCGGCGGGGTCGTGACGCAGGCGGCGGACCGCCTCGGCCGGCACCCGGTCCGCGAGGTATCTCGCGGTGGCCTCCCTGAGGACCTCCTGGTCGGGACTCAACTCCAGCAGCACGATCCGTCACCTCGCGTCATCCGGCTCCCTTGCCCGACGCCTGCCGCGGCTCGGGTCGCGCCGCGTGGGCTTCCGTCCGACCGCGGCCGCACGGGGAGGCGGTGCTCGCCCGTGGTTCAGGACCGGTCCGGTGGACTAGGCCGCCACGATACGGACCGCCGGTCCACATACGCAAGAGGGTGCTCCGGATACGTGGGAGGGCGCTCCGGATCTGATCCGCCGCCCCCTCAGCTGCCGGCGAGGCGGTGCAGGCCGGTGCGGACCCGCTCGGGGTCCATCTGGCGGCCGGAGACGAGATAGTCGACGACGTCGGCCCGCAGAGCGGTGAACAGCACGTGCGCCAAATAGTCGGTGTTCTCGCCCGGGCGCACGGCGGCCAGGCGCCGGTCGAGCTCGCCGATCCAGTACCGGCTGGACGGGTTGGAGTAGTAGGCGCGCGGGCCGTGGTGCTCGAGCGCGCGGATCAGGGTGCGGTTCGTCCAGACGAAGTCGAGCAGGGAGTCGAGGTAGGCGTGCAGCGCGGCGACGGGCTCCCCGCCGGGGCCGAGCGGGGGAGGCCCGTGCTCGACGCGGGCCAGCATCGCGGCCACCCGCGGGTACAGGACGGCCTCGATCAGCGCGGTGCGGTCGCCGAAACGGCGGAAAAGGGTGCCCTTGCCGACCCCCGCGGCCCGGGCGATGTCGTTCATCGACACCTGCTCGGCGCCGTCGCGGTCGAACAGGTCCGCCGCGGCCGCGAGGATCGCGGCCCGGTTGCGGGCGGCGTCGGCGCGCTCGGAACCGGCCACCGCTGCACCTCCTCGCGCCGATGTGCTCGGACCTCTGGTGTGCTCGGACCTCTGGTGTGCTCGGACCTCTGGTGTGCTGGGAACTCGGGCTCGCGTCGATGTGCCCGGACCTCTTGCCGATGTGGACCGCCGGTCCGTATCGTAGCGGCCTAGTTCGCAGGACCGGTCCGATCGAGGGGAAGGCGATTCGGGGTGCAGCGCGGACCAGGCGTCGGACCGTCGCGGGGAATGGCGCCGAACGCTGCGGACAACGGGTCATTCGCTTCAGGGCCAGCGGGACACGCGCACAGCGGTGTCGAAGGGATGCGGTGCAGACGGTGAAGGACATCGAGGCGATCGACTTCTTCCGGGGTGACGAGCTCGTCGCGGACCCTTATCCCTATTTCCACGCGCTGCGGGAGCAGTGTCCGGTCCACCGCGAGCCGCACCACGACGTGGTGATGGTGACGGGCTACGAGGAAGCCGTCTCGGTGTTCCACGACTCCGACCGGTTCTCCTCGTGCATCTCGGTGACCGGGCCGTTCCCCGGGTTCCCGGTCCCGCTCGATGGCCTCGAGGGTGACGAGATCTCCGAGCTGATCGAGCGGCACCGCGCCGACCTGCCGATGAGCGACCAGCTGCCCACGTTCGACCCGCCGACGCACACCGATCACCGCGCGCTGCTGATGCGGCTGATCACGCCGAAGCGGCTCAAGGAGAACGAGGAGTTCATCTGGCGGCTCGCCGACCGCCTGCTGGACGACTACCTCGCCAGCGGCGAGGGCGAGTTCATCCGCGGCTTCGCCGGCCCCTTCGCCCTGCTCGTCATCGCCGACCTGCTCGGCGTGCCCGAGGAGGACCACGAGGAGTTCGCCGACCGGCTGCAGCACCGGCCGGCGGCTGAGGGCGGCGGCGTGGGCAGCACCGGCGACCACTCGATGGAGCACTCGCCGCTGCAGTTCCTCTACGACCGCTTCACGACCTACATCGAGGCCCGTCGCCGGGATCCCCGCGACGACGTCCTCACCGGGCTGGCCACCGCGACGTTCCCGGACGGCTCCACCCCCGAGATCATCGACGTCGTGCGGGTGGCCGCGAACCTGTTCTCCGCCGGCCAGGAGACCACCGTCCGGCTGGTCAGCACCGCGGCGAAGCTGATCGCCGACAATCCCGGCCTGCAGCGCCTGCTGCGCGCCGAGCGCGAACGGATCCCGAACTTCATCGAGGAGACGCTGCGGCTGGAGAGCCCGGTCAAGGGCGACTTCCGGCTGGCCCGGGTGTCGACCACGGTCGGTGGGGTCGACATCCCCGCCGGCGCCACGGTGATGGTCGTGAACGGGGCCGCGAACCGCGACCCCCGCCGCTTCGCCGACCCGGACACGCTCGACGTCGCCCGCCCCAACGCGCGTCAGCACATCGCGTTCGGGCGCGGCATCCACAGCTGCCCCGGCGCGCCACTGGCCCGGGCCGAGGCCCGGGCGGGAATCGAGCGGCTGCTCGACCGCACGGCCGACATCCGGATCTCCGAGCGCGTGCACGGTCCCGCGGGCGCCCGCGACTACCAGTACCTCCCGACGTTCATCCTGCGCGGTCTGACCCACCTGCAGCTCGAGTTCACGCCGGCGGCGTCCGACTCCCGGTAATGGCCCTCCCCGGTGAGAACCGGTCCCGGTGAGAACCGGCCCCGGTGAGACCGGCCCGCGGCGTGAGTCGACATCCCGCCCGGGCCGGCAGCCGAAATTCCTCATCTCAACGACTTCATCCCAACGACGAGGTTCGGGAGTCCGTCACCATGGTGTCGCAAGGGGCGCGCTACAGCGCCGCATCCATCGGCCTCGCCGAAGGATGGAGCCTGGATCGGCTCACCTCGCCGAGCAGACTGTTCGGCGCGAACGGATTACGCACCGGCCCGGACGGCCGGGTCTACGTGGCGCAGGTGACCGGCAGCCAGATCAGCGCGCTGGACGTCGCGACCGGCCAGCTGGAGACCATCAGCGCCAAGGGCGGCGAGATCATCGCCCCCGACGACGTGGCCTTCGGCCCGCAGGGCGACCTCTACGCCACCGAGGTCATGGACGGCCGGGTGAGCGTGCGCGGCGCCGACGGGACCACCCGGGTGCTGCGCGACGACCTCCCCAGCGTCAACGGCATCACCGTCCACCAGGGCCGGTTGTTCGTCAACGAGTGCCGGGTCGGCGGGCGCCTGATGGAGCTCGACCTCGCCGGCGGGGCGCCCCGCGTGCTGGTCGAGGAACTGGCGATGCCCAACGCCATGGAGGTCGGCCCCGACGGCCTCCTGTACTACCCGGTGATGGGGACGAACGACATCTGGCGGATCGACCCCGAGGGCGGCGAGCCGCAGCGGGTCGTCGGAGACCTCGGTGTCCCCGACTCGGTGAAGTTCGACCCCGAGGGCTTCATCGTCTCCACCCAGGTCGCCACCGGTGAGGTGCTGCGGATCAACCCGCGCAACGGCGAGCGCACCGTGCTGGCCACCCTCACCCCGGGCCTGGACAACTGCACCTTCGTCGGCGACCGGCTGTTCGTCTCGAACTTCACCGGGTCGATCACCGAGATCCTCGGCGGCGGGGCGACCCGCGAGACGCTGCCGGGCGGGCTGAACTGGCCGCTGGACCTCACCGTCGGCGAGGACGGCGACCTCTACATCGCCGACGGGACGTACTTCTACCGCCTGAGCCCCGGGGGCCGGCCGGAGACGCTCGGCATGCTGTTCAGCCCGGGCTACCCGGGCTTCGTCCGCGGGGTCACCGCCGTCGGCGCGGGCGAGTTCGTCGTCACCACCTCGGGCGGGCAGGTCACGCGCTACCGGCCGGCGAGCGCGGAGAGCGAGGTGCTCGCCGACGAGCTCGACCAGCTCTACGGCGTGGCGGTCGCCCCGGGCGGCGACATCGTCGCCGCCGAGTTCGGCAAGGGCCGGGTGCTGTCCATCCGCTCCGGTCGGGTGGAGGAGCTGGCGTCCGGCCTAAACGATCCGCTGGGCGTCGCGTTCGGCGCGGACGGCACGCTCTTCGTCTCCGAGTCGGGTGCCGGGCGGGTCGTCACGATCTCCGGTTTCCGCGTCGACACGGCGGTCGACGGCCTGGTGCAACCGCAGGGCATCCTCGTCCGCGGCGGCCAGCTCCTCATCGTCGACGCCGGCACGAAGCAGCTGATCAGCGTCGACCTCGGCACCGGGGCCCGGCAGACCATCGCCCGTGACCTTCCGGTGGGAGCCCCTCCCGGCGTGACGCCCAAGCCGCTGCGCGGGCTGCCGCCCTTCTCCGGGCCGCAGGGCCCGTTCGCGGGCATCGCCGCTGGGCCGGACGGCACGATCTACCTGTCCGCGGATGCCGAGGGCAGCGTGCTCGCCCTGCGGCGGGAAGCCTGAGGCCGCCATGACGAACGAGTTCCTCAACCTGAACGGGCGCATCGTCATCGTCTCCGGCGCCGGCGGTGGCGGCATCGGGACCGCGGTGGCGAGCACCGTGGCCCGGGCCGGGGCGACCGTGCTCGCGGTGAGCCGCTCCCAGGAGAACCTCGACACGCACATCGGGCCGCTGGTGAAGGAGGGGCTGCCGGTCGTGCCGGTCGCGGCGGACGCCTCGACCGACGAGGGCATCGCGACGGTGCTGAACGCGGCCTCGCGGACGGAAGGCGACCTGTACGGGCTGGTCAACGTCGCCGGCGGGGCCGACCCCGCGACGTGGATGCCCGCGACCCGGGTGACCCGGGAGGACTGGCGCGCGCTGTTCACCCAGAACCTCGAGACGATGTTCTTCTTCAGCCAGGCGGTCGCCGCCGAGCTCAAGTCGCAGGGCCGCCCGGGGTCGATCGTGTCGGTCTCCTCGATCAGCGGCATGAACACGGCGCCGTTCCACATCGCCTACGGCACCGCCAAGGCGGGGGTGGTGGCGGCGACGCGCACGCTGGCCGTCGAGCTCGCCGGCAACGACATCCGGGTGAACGCCGTGGCACCCGGGGTGACCGCGACCCCGTCGTCGGGCGCGTACGTGGACGCCGACCCGGACCGCGACCGCCGCGCCATCACCGCTGGCCGCCGCGGCCGCCCGGAGGAGCAGGCCGGAGCGATCCTGTTCCTCCTCTCGGACCTGTCCTCCTACATCACCGGACAGACGATTCTGGTGGACGGCGGCCTGAACCTCAGATGGACCCATCTGGGCGCCGACAACACGTCCCTTTTCCTGAAGGACGAGGAGTTCCGCGCGTCCCTCCTGCGCTGATGCCTCGAAACGAGTCTGTTTTCCTGTTAGATCCCGGACCTAGGCCACACCCGAACCCGATTACCCCGTGACACGGGTTGGAGAATGTCATGAGCGAGACTCTCGACAACATCCAGGAAACAGTTTCCACACCGGTCGAGCCGCTGTCGGAACCGCTCGAGATCGGAGTGGAGGCGTATCTCTCCCCGGAGTACGCCCGGGCCGAACGGGACAAGCTGTGGCGGAAGGTCTGGCAGCAGGTCGGCCGGGTCGAGGAGATTCCGCGGGTCGGTGACTTCCTGACCTACGAGATCCTCGACGACTCGCTCGTTGTGGTGCGCTCGGCTCCGGACCGGATCCGGGCGTACCACAACGTCTGCTCGCACCGGGGCCGCCGGCTGGTGGACACCCCGCAGGGGGCTCGCGACGCCCGCGGCCAGCTGCGGCAGTTCGTCTGCGGCTTCCACGGCTGGCGGTACAACCTCGACGGCGAGAACACGTTCGCGGCCGAGCGCGAGGACTGGCCGTGCGGGCTGACCGACGAGAAGGCCGGGCTCAAGGACGTCCAGGTCGACACCTGGGGCGGCTGGATCTGGATCAACCTGGACCCGGACGCCGAGCCGCTGCGGCAGTACCTGGAGCCGGCGGCGTCGCTGCTCGACCCGTTCCAGCTGGAGAACATGCGCTACCGGTGGCGGAAGTGGCTGGTCTTCGACTGCAACTGGAAGGTCGCCCTCGAGGCCTTCATGGAGACCTATCACGTGCCCTACACCCACCCGGAGTTCATGAACTTCGGGAACTTCCTGGGCTGGGCGCGGGCGCAGGGCCGGCACAGCAACATCGGCTACGACGCGCCGAAGGGCCTGGAGGAGAACCAGGCGAAGCTGCGGATCGGCAGCGGCCCCGACGCCCGGCTGTCGACGATCGAGCTGCAGAACTTCACCTGGGAGAACGCGAACACCAACACCACCCGGACCCTCGTCGACGCCGCCCAGCGGCTGACCGAGGAGCTGCCGGAGGGCACGCCCCCGGGCGAGGTGCTCCAGCACTGGCTGGCCTCCGCCCGGCGCGACGACGCCGCCCGCGGGGTGGTGTGGCCGACGGTCCCCCCGGAGATCGTCGCGAAGAGCGGCACCGCCTGGCAGATCTTCCCGAACTTCCAGATCGGGCACGCGCCGAACAACATGCTCTGCTACAGCGCCCGGCCGTACGGCTACGACCCCGACAAGTGCATCTTCGAGGCCGCCGTCTACGAGCTCTATCCGGCCGGCGAGGAGCCGGAGACGAAGTGGGAGTTCACCCCGCCGGAGGACCCGGGCTGGCGCACGGTGTTGCCGCAGGACTTCGCGAACATGTCGGCCGTGCAGCAGGGCATGAAGTCGGGCGGTTTCTCCGGGCCGAAGCCCAATCCGTACCGCGAGCGCAGCGTCGTGAACCTGCACCACAACCTGGCCAAGTACATGGGCACCGGCGAGCCTCACAAACTCGCCTAGACCCGCCTGGACCCCGCCTCTCCCGCGAATCTCCCCGCGGCGCCTGACGAGTGACCCGAGCACCAGCCCAGATCCGAGGAATGTGCATGCAGAACTGTGCCCCGACCGAGACTCCCGAGGTCGACCATGACGCGCTCCGGACGAAGTACCTGGGAGAGCGGGACAAGCGCCTGCGCCGTGAGGGGCAGAAGCAGTACGTGGTGACCGAGGGCGAGTTCGAGGAGTTCTACGAGGCCGACCCGTACACACCCGTCGTGCCCCGCACGCCGATCGTCGAGGACATCGACGTGGCGATCTTAGGCGGTGGCTGGGCGGGCCTGGTGGCCGCGGCGCGACTCAAGGAGAAGGGCGTCACCGACTTCCGGATCATCGACATGGCCGGTGACTTCGGTGGCGTGTGGTACTGGAACCGGTATCCCGGAATCCAGTGCGACACCGACAGCTACTGCTACCTCCCGCTGCTCGAGGAGGTCGGCTACATCCCGAAGGAGAAGTACGCCCGGGGCGACGAGTGCCTGGAGCACGCCCAGCGCATCGGGAAGCACTTCGGCCTGTACGAGCACGCGGTGTTCAGCACGATGATCCGCTCGCAGGAGTGGGACGAGCAGGCGAAACGCTGGAAGATCACCACGAACCGCGGTGACGAGATCAGCGCCCGGTTCGTGGTGATGTGCCAGGGGCCCTTCAACCGGCCGAAGCTGCCGGGCATCCCCGGCATCGCCGACTACCAGGGCCACACGATCCACACCGCCCGGTGGGACTACGAGTACTCCGGCGGCGACCTGCACGGCGGGCTGGACAAGCTCGCCGGCAAGAAGGTCGCGGTGATCGGTACCGGGGCCAGCGGTGTGCAGGTCATCCCGCACATCGCGCAGAGCGCCGAGCACCTGTACGTGTTCCAGCGCACCGCCTCCTCGATCGACGAGCGCGGCGACGTCCCGACCGACCCGGAGTGGGCCGCGACGTTGCAGCCGGGCTGGCAGGATGAGCGGCGGCGCAACTTCCACGCCGCGGCCTACGAGGCGTTCGCGCCGGGGCAGCCGGACCTGATCTGCGACGGCTGGACCGAGATCAGCCGTAACCTGCAGGCGCAGCTGGACGCGACCAACGGCTGGGCGGCGCTGGCCGACCCGGCGAAGTTCATGGAGCTGCGCGAGCTCGTCGACTACCAGGTCATGGAGCGGCTGCGGCAGCGGATCGACGCGATCGTCGAGGATCCGGCGACCGCCGAGGCGCTGAAGCCGTACTACCGGTTCCTGTGCAAGCGGCCGTGCTTCAATGACCTGTACCTGCCGACCTTCAACCGCCCCAACGTCACCCTGATCGACGTGGCGCAGACCAAGGGCGTCGAGCGGATCACCGCGAAGGGCCTCGTCGCGAACGGCGTCGAGTACGAGGTCGACTGCATCGTGTTCGCCAGCGGCTTCGAGATCACCAGCGACCTCGACCGCCGGCTCGCGATCCACCCGTACGCCGGCCGCGAGGGCCGGTCGCTCTACGAGCACTGGGTCGACGGCTACCGCACCCTGCACGGCATGATGACCCACGGCTTCCCGAACCAGTTCTTCACCGGCTACATCCAGGGCGGCGTCACGGCGGCCGTGCCGGCGATGTTCGAGCAGCAGTCCGTGCACATCGCCCACATCATCTCCCAGACCCTCGCCCGCGGCGCGGTGACCGTCGAACCCACCTTCGACGCGCAGGAGGGGTGGGTCGCGGCGGTCCGGGCCGCGGAGATCGACAACACCAACTTCGCGCGGGAGTGCACGCCCGGCTACTACAACAACGAGGGCGAGCAGCAGATCCGGTCGGTCCTCGGCGACCCCTACTGGGCCGGCTTCTACGCCTTCGGCGAGCTGCTGCAGGAGTGGCGCGACTCAGGCGACATGGCGGGGCTCGTCCTCGGGGAATGACAACCACCCGCCTGCTCACCCATGTCGCGAGAGGACCACTCAATGTCTGAGGCCACACTGCCCGCGGCCCGGTTCGACGACCGGGTCGCCGTGATCACCGGTGCCGGCCGGGGGCTGGGGCGTGCCTATGCCCTGCTGCTCGGCTCGCTGGGCGCCAAGGTCGTCGTCAACGACCCGGGCGGCAGCATGAGCGGGGAGGGCCTCGACGCCGGCCCCGCCGAGCAGGTCGTCCAGGAGATCATCGCCGCCGGCGGCGAGGCCGTCGCCTCCACCGACTCGGTGGCCACCGCCGCGGGCGGCCAGGCGATCATCGACACGGCGGTCGACAGCTTCGGCCGGATCGACGTCCTCATCCACAACGCCGGCACGCACCGCCCGGCGCCGCTGGCGGAGATGACGTACGAGGACTTCGACGCCGTACTGGACGTCCACCTGCGCGGGGCGTTCCACGTCGTGCGGGCCGCGTTCCCGCTGATGGTCGCGGCGGGGTACGGCCGGATCGTGCTGACCTCGTCGATCGGCGGGCTGTACGGCAACGCCGGGGTCGTCAACTACGGCGTGTCCAAGACCGGCATGATCGGGCTGTCGAACGTGGCCGCGCTCGAGGGGGCCGCGTCGGGGGTGAAGAGCAACATCATCGTCCCCGCCGCGATCACCCGGATGGCGGAGGGGATCGACACCTCGGCCTACCCGCCGATGACGCCCGAGCTGGTGGCCCCCACCGTGGGCTGGCTCGCGCACGAGTCGTGCTCGATCACCGGGGAGATGCTGACCTCGATCGCCGGCCGGGTGGCCCGGGTCTTCATCGCCGAGACCCCGGGCGTGTACCAGCCGTCCTGGACGGTCGAGCAGGTCGGGGAGCAGCTCGAGACCATCCGCGACACGAGCGATCCCTGGATCCTGCCGGTCGTGCCCTCGGCGCACGTCGACCACATCGTCAACAGCTTCGCGATGGCCGCGAAGGGCGCAGCGAACGCGTCCTGACCACCGCACCGACACAGCACCACCCGCACCGACACCGCACCACCCGCACCGACACCGCAGTACGGCACTGACGCAGCACCGCAGCCACGGACCAGCGCAAACCCGGATCGGAAGGGGGATGGGAAACCGTACCGCGGGCCGGTACCGGCGTTCCCAGACTACCAATGGCGGTAAAAGTCTACGAGCGCATCCTCCAGTTGTTCGAGGCCGAGGGGATCAAGACGATCTTCGGTATTCCGGACCCGAACTTCGTGCACATGTTCCACCTCGCGCAGGAGCGTGGCTGGACCGTGGTGTCGCCGCACCATGAGGAGTCCGCCGGGTTCATGGCGGAGGCGGTGTCGCGGATGACGGGGAAGGCGGCGCTGGCGATCGGCACCCTGGGCCCGGGTGTCGCGAACCTGGCCGGCGCGATGATGTGCGCGAAGGTCGAGAACTCGCCGGTGATCTTCCTGGGTGGTCAGCGGGCCCGGATCACCGAGCAGCGGGTCCGCCGGGGGCGGATCCAGTTCGTGCAGCAGGCCGACCTGTTCGCGCCGTCGGTGAAGTACAGCGCGAGCATCGAGTACCCCGACCAGACCGACGAGATCATCCGTCAGGGTCTGCGCAAGGCCCTGTCGGGCACGCCGGGCCCGGTGTACATCGAGTACCCCTCGAACGTGATCCTCGAGGAGCTCGACGTCCCGGAACCCCTGCCGCCGGCGGCGTACCGGCTGGTGGACCAGACCGCGGGTCAGGACCGGATCGACGAGGCCGCGGCGTACATCCGCGCGGCCAGGCAGCCGATCCTGCTGGTCGGGCACGGGGTGCACACCTCCCGGGCGGGGGAGTCCGTGCGCGCGCTGGCCGAGGCGATGGCCTGCCCGGTCATCCAGACCTCCGGGGGCACCTCGTTCATCAAGGGCCTGGAGGACCGCACCTTCCCCTACGGCTTCTCCGCCGCG